>NZ_JBXUOV010000074.1:0-27435 GCF_057196585.1 Micromonospora sp. ATLC20 | reverse complement strand
CGCCGACGCCGCCCGCCGCGCCGCGGGCGGCGGGCCGCTGGACGCGGTGGACCGGCTCGTGGCCGACCTCGCCGCGCGGGGCACGCTGATCTTCGCCCAGAGGGTACGTCTGCTCGTGGCGCACCGGGTCGGCGACGAGGCGCAGCGGGTGGCGGCCGAGGCGGCGGTGGCCGCCGTCGACGAGGACCGCGCCGAGTTGAAGCTGTCGGTGAAGGAGCGGGACGACTTCTTCACCACGTTCTTCGTCAGCACCTGGTCGGTGTACGTCACCAAGGCGGCGGCACGGATCGGGATCGGCCCGACCGGGGTCACCATGGTCTCGGTGGCGTTCGCGGTGGCCGCGGCGGTGCTGTTCGGCGCCGGTGGACGGCCCGCGCTGGTGGCCGGCGCGATCCTGCTCTACCTGGGTTTCGTGCTGGACTGCGTGGACGGGCAGCTCGCCCGCTACACGCGGCACTTCAGCGCCTGGGGCGGCTGGCTGGACACGATGGCCGACCGCTTCAAGGAGTACGTGGTCTACGCCGGTCTCGGCTTCGGCGCCACGCACGCCGGGTTCCGGTACGGCTGGGCGCTGGCGCTCGCCGCGATGACGTTGCAGACCGTGCGGCACATGACCGACACCTGGTACGGCGCGCTGCACGACGAGGCGGCCCGGCGGCCGAAGGTGGTGAGTGCCGACGCGGGTGGCATCGGCGGGAAGCTGAACGCCGCGTCGACCCGGGTGCAGGCGGACACCGGCTCGGTGTCGTACTGGCTGAAGCGCACTGTGGTGTTCCCGATCGGTGAGCGGTGGGCGCTCATCGCGATCGCCGCCGCGCTGTTCGGGCCGCTGGTGGCGCTGGTCGCGGTGCTGGTCTGGGGCGCGTTGGCGTTCGCGTACACCGGGGGGTTGCGGACCTTGCGGGCGCGGTGGATGCGGGTGCCGGTGCTGACCACTGTGGACGCAGGTCTGCACCGGGACGACGGCCTGCTGGCGCGGACGCTGCCGACCGCGCGACGGCCGCTGCTGCTGGCGGTGCTCGGCGCGCTCGGCGCGGCGGGGACGCTGGTGTGGGCGCTGCTCGCGGTGCACGGCGGCGGCGACCTGCCGGTCTGGGTGCCGGTGCTCGCGCTGGTGCTGCTGCTGGGTGCCGCGCAGGCGTCGCGGGCGCCGCACGACGGGTCGCTGGACTGGCTGGTGCCTGCTGCGCTGCGGGCCGCCGAGTACCTGTTCGCCATCGCGATCGGCGTGGCGGGCCGGGCGCCGGCCTGGCTGATCTTCGGGTACGTGCTGGTGCTCACGCTGCTGCACTACGACCTGACCGCCCGGCTGGAGAAGCGGCAGTCGGCACCACCACTGCACGCGGCCACGTTGGGCTGGGCGGCACGTTCTGTGTTGCTGGCAATCGGGCTGATCGCCGGATATGCGAGTATCGCTCTGGCTACACTCGGTGCGTACCTTCTCGTGGTTTTTGTCGCGAGCGTGGTCCTCGCCTGGGTGGTCCTGCCGGCCCGCGCCCGTGGGGGTGTGCGCTCGCCGGGCTGACGGAGGGCGGGCCGGGGTGACCTTGATCAGCTTCGTCGTGCCGGCCTTCAAGGTGCAGGGCTACCTGCGGGAATGTCTCGACTCGATCCTCGACCAGCCGTTCGCCGACATCGAGGTGATCGGCGTCGACGACGCCTCCCCGGACGACAGCGGCGAGATCCTGGCCGAGTACGCGCTGCGCGACCCCCGGGTCCGCCCGGTGCGCCTCGCCGAGAACGTGGGGCTCGGTCCGGCCCGCAACATCGGGCTGGACCGGGCCGTCGGCGAGTACGTGTGGTTCGTCGACGGGGACGACTGGCTGGTGCCCGGCTGCCTGCCGCACGTCGCGGACCGGCTCCGCGACACCGCGCCGGACGTGCTGATCGTCGACCACGTCCGGGCGCACTGGAACAACATCGGCACCCGCAGCGCGATGCGCGACGTGTTCCCCGAACCGCCCGGCGCGACGACGTTCACGCTGCGGGACCGGCCGGAGACGCTGAAGCTGCTGCACACCGCCTGGAACCGGGTGGTACGCCGGGAGTTCCTGATCGAGCACGGGCTGCGCTTCGAGCCGGGTTGGTACGAGGACGTGTCGTTCAGCTATCCGGCGCTGATGGCCGCCGAGCGGATCGGCGTACTCGACCGGATCTGCCTGAACTACCGGCAGCGCCGCACCGGCGCGATCACGAAGACCCGGGGGGACCGGCACTTCGAGGTCTTCGCCCAGTGGCACCGCGTGTTCGGGCTGATGGACCGTTGGCACGTGACCGGGCTGCGGCCGTCGGTCTTCGAGCGGATGATCTGGCACTACCTCACGGTGCTCGGCAACGGCGACCGGATCGCCCCCGAGCTGCGGGCGCCGTTCTTCGCCCAGATGCACGCCGACTACGTGCGGTTCCTGCCGCCCGAGGGCTACCCGGTGCCGCCCGGCCCGGAAGGGCTCAAGCACCGGCTGGTGGCGGCCGGGCGCTGGCGGACGTTCAGCGCGTTGCGCGAGGCGCACCAGGCGGGGGAGACGGCCCGGCGGACCGCGCGGCGGGCCCGGCGACGGGTGACACCTGTGGTGCGGCGTACCGCCCGGCGGGCGCGTGACCTGGCGCTGGGCGAGTACTACCGGGCCGAGCTGCACCGGCCGATCGACCCGACGCTCGCCGTGTACGCGGCCTACTGGTACCGGGGCTACTCGTGCAACCCGGCGGCGATCTACGAGGCGGCCCGCCGGCTCGCGCCGCAGGTGCGTGGCGTGTGGATCGTCCGCCGCGACCGGGTGGCCACGTTGCCGCCAGGCGTCGAGTACGTGGTGGCCGGCAGCCGCGAGTACCACCGCGTGCTGGCCCGCGCCCGCTGGCT
Source organism: Micromonospora sp. ATLC20 (assembly GCF_057196585.1). Classification (NCBI taxonomy): domain Bacteria; kingdom Bacillati; phylum Actinomycetota; class Actinomycetes; order Micromonosporales; family Micromonosporaceae; genus Micromonospora; species Micromonospora sp. ATLC20. The sequence continues at coordinate 24,578 of NZ_JBXUOV010000074.1, read as the reverse complement.
CGTCAACAACGTCAACTTCCCGGACTTCGTCCGCAAGCGGCAGGGCTCGGTGCACGTGCAGACCCACCACGGCACGCCGGTCAAGGTGATGGGCCTGGACCAGCAGCGCTACCCGGTGGGCGCGATGGGGATGAACTTCGCCGGCCTGCTGCGCCGCGTGGACCGCTGGGACTACAGCATCACCTCGAACAGCTTCTCCACCCAGATGTGGGAGCGGGCGTACCCGGCGGACTACACCACGCTGGAGGTCGGCTACCCGCGCAACGACCGGCTGGCGCTGGCCACCGCCGAGGAGCGCGGTCAGGTCCGCGCCGCGCTGGGCATCGCGCCCGACGAGTACGTGGTGCTCTACGCGCCGACGCACCGCGAGCACCTGCCCGGGTGGCGGCCACCGTTCGACCCGGACCGGATGCTCGACGTCCTCGGGCCCCGGGGCCGGCTGCTGATGCGCAGCCACTACTTCCACGACCGGGAGCGGCATCCCCGGGGACCGGCGGCGGACGGCGTGCTGGACGTGAGCGCGTACGAGCGGGTGGAGGACCTCTACCTGGCGGCGGACGTGCTGGTCACCGACTATTCCTCGGCGATGTTCGACTACGCCGTGCTGGACCGGCCGATAGTGGTCTACGCGCCGGACTGGGACGCCTACCGGGTGGCCCGGGGCGTCTACTTCGACCTGCTGGCCGAGCCGCCGGGCGCGGTCGCGCGGGACTTCCCCGGGCTGCTCGACGTGTTCCGTTCCGGCGCCGTCGACGACGAGGACGCCGAGCGGGCCCGGGCGGCGTTCCGATCGCGGTTCTGCGCGCTCGACGACGGGCACGCCGCCGAGCGCGTGGTGCGCCGCGTGTTCCTCGGCGAAACGCCGTAAAAGGGGTTACCGGCAGGTCACTTAACTGCGGAGCCCGGCGAATACCGCTTAATAGGACTGTCACGAGACGAACATGGCACGTTTACCCGATGTGCGAATCAGATGATCCTGGTCACAGTCATTCCCGGGTTTGGGGCGAGGAACTGGGGAGGTGACGGTGGCGACCGTCGCGCTCAAGGATGTCACCAAGGTGTTCCCGGATGGAACAGTCGCGGTCGACACCATCAATCTGGACGTCAACGACGGCGAGTTCATGGTGCTGCTCGGCCCGTCGGGCTGCGGGAAATCGACAGTGCTGCGCATGGTCGCCGGGCTGGAGGACCCGTCCTCCGGCGCCATCATGCTCGGCGGTGAACTGGCGAACGACCTGCCACCACGCGACCGGAAGATCGCCATGGTCTTCCAGGACTTCGCGCTCTATCCGCACATGACGGTCGGCGACAACATCGGCTTCCCGCTGCGCCTGAGCGGCGTCGAGCCCGTACCGCGTGGCGAGCGGATCCAGGACGTGGCGAGCGCGCTCGGCATCGGCGACGTCCTCGGGCGCAAGCCCAGCCAGCTCTCCGGCGGCCAGCGGCAGCGGGTCGCCATGGGGCGGGCGATAGTGCGCCGGCCCGGCCTGTTCCTGATGGACGAGCCACTCTCCAACCTGGACAGCGGGTTGCGCGCCGAACTGCGGGCGGAGATCTCCGGCCTCACCCGCGAACTGGGCGTCACCACCATCTACGTCACCCACGACCAGGCCGAGGCGCTGACCATGGCCGACCGCGTCGCCATCATGCGCAAGGGCGTGCTCCAGGACGTGGGCACCCCCACCCAGGTGTACGGCCGGCCCGCGACGCTCTACGTCGCCGCGTTCCTGGGCAGCCCCCGGATGAACCTGCTGGAGGCGTCGGTCTACGTCCACCTCGACCGGTACGTCGCGCTGAACCTCGGTGAGCAGTCGCTCTACCTGCCCTGGGACGACATCCGCAGCCGGGCGGTGGCGCACTACCACGGTGAGCGGATCGTGGTCGGCATGCGCGCCGAGGCGCTCACCCCGGTCGCCCCGGACACCGCCGGTGACGTGCTGCACGGGCGCATCCGCTACCTGGAGCACCACGGTCACGAGTCGCTCGCGTTCCTCGACATCGGCGCCACCGCGATCGTGGTCGACGAGATGGGCACCCCGGTCGAGCAGGCCGCACCGGGCCAGCGCGGCCTGCGCCGGTTCAACCAGGTGATGCAGCGGCTCACCGGCCGCGCGACGGAGTCGTCGGCCCCGGCCCCCGAGGCGGGCGGGGGCGGCGGCAACCGCACGAGCGTGCTGCCCGACCCGGGCCGCCACCACCGTCGTCCGGCGGAACTGGCGGTACGGCTCGCGCCGTACCCGCAGGTGTCGCCCGGGCACCCGCTCGCCGTGCAGGTACGGATGGACGCGCTGCACTTCTTCGACGAGCGAGGCGACCGCATCGACGTCGGCTGGCGGTGAAAGGAGGGGCACCCTATTAACGCCTCCGGTAGAGGAAGGGCCCCTTATTAACAGTCACCGCCCGGAGGGACGGGCGGGTGACGGCGATACGGGCCCCAGGCGACGAAGCGGGCGAACATGTCGGCCGGGGCCGGCGCGTCGTTCGGGTTCAGCCGGTAGAGGTCGCGTGTGGCCTCGTACAGCAGCCCGCACAGGTAGATGGACAGCCCGATCCGGTTGTCCTCGTACTCGCTGCGCAGCAGCAGGCGGGCCATCGGGCACGGCCACGGCTGGCCGCAGGCCCGGCAACACCACATCGGGCGCAGCGGCGTGTGCGGGGTGGCGTGCGACGGGTACGGCCGGGGGCGATCCGGCCTGGGCCCGTCCGGCGGCTGCCCGAGCTGGTGGCTGATCACTGGCGCTCCTCGTGGTGGCCGTCTTCCGGGTGCTGCTCCGGGGTGGTCCGTTGGCCGCCTCCGTGCCCGCGCTGCTCCGGTACGGACCAGCGACCGCCGTTCGCCCGCCACTGCTGGGCCGGGGTGAGGTTGCCGACCCGGCCGGGGCCCATCGTCGGTAGTGGACGCGTGGGCTGCCGCATCCACTCCGGCAGGTTGTCGCCCCGTACCCGGTGGGGCAGTGTCGGTGCCGACGCACCCCGGCAGCGGAACCAGCGCAGTCGCACGGCGCAACTCCTCTCGGTAGCGGGAACCGGACGAATTCGGCTCCACTGCGTGACAGTCTCGTCACCGCGCCGCTAGGGTCGGAAGGCGTTCCACCCCCACCTTCCCGGCCGTCCGACCGGCCGATTTCCGTGTGCAGCCGTGTGCAGAGGTGTGCAGATGATCCGTGTGCCGTTGTGGGAACTGTTCGCCGGTGAGCTACGCCGGTTACGTACCGATGCGGGGCTGACCCAGGAGGCGCTGGGCGAGCGGGTGAGCTATTCGGCGTCGCTGGTGGCGGCCGTCGAGCAGTGCCGCCGAGCGCCGCGCGCCGAGTTCACCGAGCGCTGCGACGAGGTGCTGAACGGCGGCGGCCTGCTGGTGCGGATCCGGGACGCGCTGATGCAGGAGGCGCTGATGCCGTGGTTCCGCGAGTGGGTGAGCATCGAGCAGGAGGCTGCCTCACTGCGTAGCTTCGAGCCGCTGGTTGTTCCCGGCTTGTTGCAGACCGAGGATTACATCCGCGCGCTGCACGAGGGTGCGAGTCCACTCGTCGGTGAAGCGATGGAGCAGCAGGTGGCCGCGCGCCTGGCTCGCCAGCCGGTGCTGGACCGCCCCGCGCCGCCGCAGTTCGTGGCGGTGCTGGACCATTCGGTGCTGAGTCGTGCGGTCGGCGGGCCGAAGGTGATGCGGGAGCAGTTGGAGCATCTGGTCGAGATGGGCCGCCGACCGCGGGTGCACCTACATCTGGTCCCGGAGACGGTCGGTGCCTATCCCGGACTCAACGGCGCGTTCGTGCTCGCCACCCCCGCCGACGGCGACGACGTGGGCTACCTCGATAACCAGTTGCACGGCACAATCGTGGAGCGGACGGTGGATGTGAACTCACTGCGGCAGACCTGGGAGTCCGTCCGCGCGGAGGCGATGCCGCACGGGGCGACCCTGGCGGCGATCTCGGAGGCGGCGAAACGATGGAGTTGACCGGCGCGATCTGGCGCAAGAGCACCCGCAGCAGCGGTAATTCCGGCAACTGCGTCGAGGTGGCGGACAACCTGCCCGGTGTGGTGGGGGTGCGGGACAGCAAGGACCGGCAGGGGCCGGCGCTGACGTTCACGCCGTCGAGCTGGGCGGCGTTCGTCGCGCACACCAAACGGGCGTGACCGACGTACCGGATCTCGGTCCGCCGCCACGGCGCACCGCCGTCGGCGTGGAGCAGGTGCGTCGCCTGATCGCCGACCAGTTCCCGCACCTGACCGACCTCCGGATCGAACCGGTCGCCAACGGCGGCTGGGACAACTGGACCTTCCACCTCGGCCCCGAGCTGCTGGTGCGCCTGCCCAGCGCTGCCGAGTACGCCCTGGCTGTCGAGAAGGAACACCTGTGGCTCCCGGCCCTCGCCGCTCGGCTGCCGCTACCAATCCCCGCACCGCTGGCGAAGGGCGAGCCGGGTGCGGGCTACCCGTATCCGTGGTCGATCTACCGATGGCTCGACGGCGAGACCGCGGGCGTGGACCGGATCGCCGACCCGGTGCGGTTCGCCCTCGATCTGGCCGGATTCCTCGCGGCCCTGCAGGACGTCGACGCCGCCGGCGGGCCGCAGCCGGGTGTCCACAACTGGTTCCGGGGCGGCACTCTGCGCACGTACGACAAGAAGGTCGAGGATGCGCTCGTGGCGCTGGACGACCACGTCGATGCCGAGCTGGTGCGCGAGGTCTGGGCGCGGGCGGTAGGCGCCCGCTGGGACGGGGTGGACCGCTGGTTCCACGGCGACATCGCCCCGGGGAACCTGCTGCTCGCGCGTGGCCGGCTGGCGGCCGTCATCGACTTCGGGACATGCGGCGTCGGTGACCCGGCCTGCGACCTGGCGATCGCCTGGACGTTGCTGACCGCCGAGGGCCGGGCCGGGTTCCGCGAGCGGCTGTCGGTGGATGACGCGACGTGGACGCGCGGACGTGGCTGGGCGCTCTGGAAGACGCTGTCCACCTACTCCCGCACCTTCGACGACCCCGAGGACGCGGAGGAGTCAGCCGAGGCGCTACGCATTCTCGGGGAGATGTTCGCCGAATAGGCGGCCGGTCTCTCAACCGGCGGCTGTGGTCCCCTTCTCCGGCGCGAACGGCCACTCCTCGAACGACGCGCACCTGCCGTCCTCGGCGAACCGCATGATCCAGAGATCGCGCCACTCCTGGTGGACGGGGTCGCCGTACCGGACCTGCACACGTGCCACAGCGGTGTCGCCGTCGACCGCGACGACCTCCGATGTCATCTCGAAGACCTCGCCGGGCCCGTCGCGCTCGCTGTCCCACATGCGGGTGATGGCGGGCAGGCCGACGACCGGATCCCGGTACGGCCCCTGCCGGTAGCTCGCGTCGGCCGTGAACATCGTGCCGAGCGCCGCCGTTCCCGGTGTGCGCCACGCCTGCTCGTACGCCGCGATCCAGGCGGCCACCCGATTCCTGTCCATGGCTGCCAGCCTGCCATCCGGGTGGGTCCGGGTCTCCCAGATCGGCTGCCGGGGATCGTCGTTGTGCACGACGACGTGGGCGTGCTCGGCCGGGCGGGCCGTGGCGAAGTAGAGCCGCTGGGCGGGCAGGTAACGCTCCCGCCAGCGCCGTTCCACGTCGGCTCTCGTTGACACGCGGCTCTCCCGGACCACCGCACGCTCCACGGTACGGTCCGGCGCTGTCGACACGAACACGCGCAGCTCCCACCGGTCGACCAGTTCCGGGCGCAGGAGGAAGACGCCGTCGAACACCAGCACGGCGTCGGCGGGGGCGGTGGTGAGCGGCGGGGACAGCACCGCGTCGGAGGCGTGGTCGTAGACCGCGTGCCGGAAGCGCCGGTCGCCGCCCGGGCCGAGCGGATCGAGCAGCACCCGCTTCAGCGTCCCGTGATCGTGGGTGTCGACGTAGCAGCCCTGCGCCGAGAACTCGCCGCGTCGGTAGCGCCGCTCCCGGGGGAAGAGGAAGTCGTCTACTGTCGCCCGGATGACGTACCGGCCGCGGGCGCGCAGGACGGCGGCCAGCTCGTCGGCGAGCGTGGTCTTGCCGGCGGCGGGCGGCCCGTCGACGGCGACCCGCGTCGGGTGCGCCACGGTGACGGACCCGACCGCGTCGGCCAGGAGGTCGATCAGCTGATCGCGGCGGGGACAAATGGATTGCCCCCGCGCCGGGCCGGGAGTTTGACTGCCGTCCATGCCGTCCCCCTCACCGGTCTTCGTCGCGGGCACTGGCCGTTCGGGCACGTCGCGGATCGCCGACGTCATCGGTCAGCATCCGCTGATCCACCGGATCCCGATGGAGACCAAGTTCCTCGTCGAACCGGGCGGCCTGCGGGACCTGGCCGACGCGCTCACCGACCGGTACGACCCCATCGTCGGTGAGGACGCGCTGCACCGGCTGAGCGACTTCCTCACCGTACGCGTGCCCGGGCGGCGTGACGACCGTGGCAAGACCGTGCCCGAGCTGGTCGGCGTGGGCCGGTACCGGGACGCCGTACACCGGCTCTGGCCGCAGGTCATCGCGCACGCCTTCGAGGAGCCCGCGCCCGCGGAGGGCTTCGGCGACGGCGACCGGCCCGCCGGACCGTTCGGGCCGGCCAGCCGACGGCGGGCCGTCCCGAGGTACTTCAGTGACCGGAGCGAACTGATCGGCGTCCTGCGGGGCCTGGTCGACACCCTGTTCGGCGGGGCGGCGGCCGACGCGGGCAAGCCGACCTGGTGCGAGAAGACGCCGTTCAACCTGTTCGCCATGGACTTCCTCTGGGAACTGGTGCCCGAGGCGACGATCGTGCACATCAAGCGTCACCCGGTCTCGGTGCTCGCCTCCCACCTGGCCCAGCCGTGGGCGCCGTCCACTGTCGACGGGGCGCTCGCCTACCTGCTGCCGGTCTACGATCGCTGGCTGGCCTGGAGGAACACGGCCGACCTGACGAGCCGGCGATACGTCGAGGTGAAGGCGGAAGACCTGGCGGCGGACTGGCCCGGGCAGCGGCGAGCCCTGTTCGAGCGGATCGGCGTCGAGGACGCCGTCACCGCGTCGACGTTCCAGGCGGACAGGCTGGCGCACCGCGACGACCAGTTCGACGCCGGCACGCGCGCGTACGTCGAGCGGGAACTGGGCGAGATCATCCCCGCGATGGGATACGAGTGACGGCCGAGAGACCTCAGCAGGAGCCGGCGCGATCGATCGGGACCATCAGGGCGGCGCTCACGGCGAGCCCCAGTACGGCGACCGCCAACCACGGCCAGGCGTTCCGGACGTGCGGCCGGGTGCCTACCCGGGCCACGACGACGGAGAGGACCGCCGCCGCCGTCATCGCCAGGACCAGCAGGGCGTACGCGTTCCTCGCCGCCTGCGCCGAAGCGTAGGTGTCACCGTCGCACGGCGCCGAGGGCGCCAGGAGCGGGATGCAACTGAGGCAGCTCGCGACGACGAGCAGTGTGCCCAGCACGGTCACCAGAGTCGCTGCCGCCCTCGCCGCACGGGATCGCATCGACTGGACAGTAGGGCCCGAAGATCTCGAAGGTGACACGACCGGGCGACAGCAGATCAGGTGTCACGCCTTGTGGCGCAGTTCGCGGAGCACGCCGTGGCGGCGCAGCGCCCACCCCAGGCGCCGTGCGCTGGGGTGTCTGACGAACAGCACCGCCGCCCGGCGGATCAGCCCGAACCGGTTGTCGCTCACCTGGTCGTCTACCGCCCGCCAGATCAGCTCACGGACGCCGGCGCTGTCCAGCATCGCCCGTACCTCGTGGCGTACCCGGGGATCCTCGGCCGCGGACGTGACGGCGGTGACCAGGCCGGGCCGGTCGGCGAGCGGCTCCACCGCCGCAGCGACGAGCGGCCGGCGTACGGTGTCCCGCTCCAGCAGCAGCAACACCGCCTCCCGGACCTCGGTGCTGTCGAGCCCGGATCGCAGCAGGCCCAGCGCGCTCCGCTCGACCTCGCCGTCGCGGTCCGGAAGGGACAGCGCGGCCAGCAGCACCGTCACCTCGTCGAGGTCGACGAGGTGACGCAGCCCGTCGCGGAACTCCGGCAGCGCCCACGCCACCGTCAGTCCGCGCGCGAGATCGCGGTTCATGGGCCACTCGCTACCCGGAGCCGGCAGTCTCCGAAACGCCGTCCGGTCGTTGCCATGCCGCTTAACTGGTGTTCTACTTAATCATAACAATCTGACGGAGGGTCACCAGGGTGATCAACTTTCATGTCGACCGGTCCAGCAGCGTCCCCGCGTACGCGCAGCTCGTGCGGCAGGTCCGTGAGGCGCTGCGGATCGGGACGCTGCGGCCCGGAGACCAGCTCCCCACCGTGCGCAGCGTGGTGACAGCGTGCACGGTCAACCCGACCACTGTGCTCAAGGCCTACCGGGAGCTGGAGCTGTCCGGCCTGGTGGAGGCGAGGCAGGGTGCGGGCACGTTCGTCAGCGGGACGCTCGGGCACGCCGATCCCCACGTCATGGCTCGCCTGCGCGGCAGCCTGGCTCGGTGGCTCGGCCAGGCCCGGGAGGCCGGTCTGGAGGACGAGGACGTCCAGGCGCTGCTCGCCTCGGTGATCGCGGCGAACGCGGCACCCGCGAGGAGAGAGAACGCGGAGGGCGCGGCGTGAGCGGCGAGCCGGTCGCCGTCGAGGCGCGTGACCTGAGCCGGCGCTACGGCGCCGTGTGGGCGCTCCGGGAGTGCTCGTTCGCGCTGCCCGCCAACCGGGTCGTCGCGCTGGTCGGCGCGAACGGCGCGGGCAAGTCGACGCTGCTGAGCATCATCGCCGGCACCCTCGCGGCGACCGGCGGCACGGTGTCGGTGCACGGCCGGCAGGTGGTGCGGGGCGGGTCCGCCGACGGCGGCAGCCGGGTGGCGATCCTGGCCCAGGACAAGCCGCTCTACCGCGACTTCACCGTGTCGGACATGCTCCGCTTCGGCCGCTCGACGAACCGGGTGTGGGACCAGCGGCGGGCGCTGTCGTGGCTCGAACGCTTCGCCGTCCCGCTGGACCGGCGCTGCGGCAAGCTGTCCGGCGGGCAGCGGGCGCAGGTCGCGCTGGCGGTCGCGCTCGGCTCCCGCCCGGCGGTGCTGCTGCTGGACGAACCCCTCGCGAACCTGGATCCGCTGGCCCGCGTCGAGGTGACAGGCGAGCTGCTGGCGGAAGTCGCCGACGACGACATGACTGTCATGCTGTCGACCCACATCGTCGCCGAGCTGAGCGGCGTCGGTGACCACCTGCTGCTGCTCGACGCCGGTCGGCCCGTCCTCACCGGCGACGTCGAGGAGCTGCTCGACAGCCACGTCCGGCTGACCGGGCCCCGCGCCGACCAGCCGCCCGGGCCGGGCGTGGTCGTCCAGGCGCAGCACACCGGCCGCCAGTCCACCTTCGTCCTCCGGCGGCCGGCGGCGCCGGCGGCCCACGCGGTCGTGGCACCCGGCTGGACCGCCCAGCCCATCACCCTGGACGAGCTGATCCTGACCCACCTCAGAGCGTCGGCCGCCGCGCCGCACGAGCGGGAGGCAGTCGCATGAGCCCGGTCGGACAGCTGTCCGCACCCACGAACCGCCAAAGCGACCCCGGGTACGCCGGGGGCGTACGCGGTCTGCTCTGGCTGACCTGGCGCCAGCACCGCTGGACGGTGATCGGCACGCTGGTCCTGGCCGCGGTCCTGGTGGGCTGGATGACCTACCTGTCGGTGGAGCTGACGAGCCTGTGGCACCAGTGTCACGAGACGTTCTGCGCGGAGGAGTCGCCGCAGGGCCGGCGGCTCGGCGGCTCATCCAGCCTGGTTCTCACCCTGGCCGTCCTGTCGCAGGTGGTGCAGTGGATGCCGCTGCTGATCGGCGTGTTCGTCGGCGTCCCGGTGCTGACCAGGGAACACGAGCAGCGCACCCTGCTGCTGGCCTGGAGCCAGGACGTCTCCCCGCAGCGGTGGCTCTGGACCCGGCTGGCCCTGCTCGGCCTGTTCGTGGCGGCGGTGACCTCGGCGGTCGCCGGTGTCAGCGACCACCTGGAGCGACTCCAGGCCCGGGTCGCCCCGGTGAGCCTGTTCGAGTACGGGCCGTTCCTCAACACCGCGATGCTTCCGGCCGTGATCAGCCTCTGCTGGTTCGCGGTCGGCGTCGCGCTCGGCGCCGCGATCAAGCGCACGCTCCCGGCCGTGTTCGGCGTGGTCGTCGGCTTCGTCGGCCTGACCTATCTCGTCCGGTGGCGCTATCCCACGCTGATGGAGCCGCTGACCGCGCACCGCGTCATCGGCGGGCCGGGCGTGGGGGTGCTGCGCGACAACGCCCTGGTCGTCAAGGGCGGCATGATCGACTACGGGATCGACGGGCCGTCCGGCGCGTTCGACGCCTCCGGGCGTGAGCTCACCGGGGTCGAGCTGCAACGCCTCTGCCCACCCGACAACGGCACCGGCCGGACGCTCGCCTGCTTCGTCGAGCACAACCTTCAGCAGCACCTCCAGTACCAGCCGGGCAGCCGGATCCCCGAGTTCCACCTGATCGTCGCCGGCGGCTATCTGGGCCTGACCGCGCTGGCACTCCTCGTCGTCTGGTGGATCGTCCGTCGTACCGACCTGAGCGCGGGCTGACCGGGGACCGGCCTTGCCGGTGTTGTTACTGGCGAGTAGCGTTCGGGCATGAGCATCGACTCTCGCCAGGTGGCGGCCGGTCTCCTCGACGCCGTGCCGTTCGCCCGCACGCTCGGAATCGAGTTCGTCGAGGTGGCGCCCGAGGCCGAGGGCGGGGTCCGGGCCGTGGTCCGGCTCCCCGACGACCCGGCGCACCACAACCACGTGGGCGGCCCGCACGCCGGAGCCATGTTCACGCTGGGGGAGACCGCCTCGGGCGCGGTTGTCCTGGCCGCGTTCGGGCAGGTGCTCGACCGGGCCGTACCCCTGGCCGTGACCGCGACCATCCGCTACCTCAAGGTGGCGATGGGGCCGGTGCTGGCGACGGCGCGGCTCGGCGGCGTACCCGCCGAGGTGCTTGCGGAGCTGGACGCCGGACGGCGGCCGGAGTTCCCGGTCGAGGTGGAGGTCCACACCGAGGACGGCACGCTCACCTCCTCGCTCACCGTGATCTGGACGCTGCGCCCGAACCGCTGAGCGCCGAATGGTGTTTGCCCGGTGCGAGCGCTGGATAGATTCAAGCGATGCTGGGCCTCCCCGCGCACGTGCGCGCTTGTCTCTTCGATCTGGACGGTGTGCTGACGCAGACCGCCAAGGTGCACAACGCCGCCTGGGCGGAGACGTTCGACGCGTACCTGCGGCGACGGTCGGCGGAAACCGGCGAGCCGTTCCACCCGTTCGACCCCGGACCGGACTACAACCGTTACGTGGACGGCAGACCGCGCGCCGACGGGGTGCGCACATTCCTGGCCTCGCGCGGCATCACCCTGCCCGAGGGATCGCCGGACGACCCGCCCGAGGCGGACACCGTCAACGGCCTCGGCAACCGCAAGAACGTCGTCCTGCTCCAGCGGATCGAGCAGCACGGCGTCGAGGTGTACGAGGGTTCGGTGCGCTACCTCGAGGCGGCCACCACGGCCGGACTGCGCCGCGCCGTCGTCTCGGCCAGCGCCAACTGCGCCGCCGTGGTGCACGCCGCCGGACTGGACCGCTGGCTGGAGGCGCGGGTGGACGGCGTGGTCGCCCGCGCGAACGGGCTGCGCGGCAAACCGGCCCCGGACACGTTCCTGGAAGGCGCCCGGCTGCTCGGCGTCGAACCGGCGCAGGCCGCCGTCTTCGAGGACGCCCTCGCCGGCGTCGCCGCCGGGCGTGCCGGCGGATTCGGGTACGTGGTGGGCGTCGACCGGGTCGGCCAGGCCGACGAGCTGCTGGCGCACGGCGCCGACGTGGTGGTCACCGACCTCGCCGACCTGCTCGCCGCGGAGCCGGCCGCGTGATCCGGGAAACGGCGTATCCGGTCGAGCCCTGGCACGTCCGGGAGATGCAGCTCGACATGGACGTGCTGGCCCAGTCCGAGTCGGTGTTCGCGCTCTCCAACGGGCACATCGGGCTGCGGGGCAACCTCGACGAGGGCGAGCCGCACGGGCTGCCCGGCACCTACCTGAACTCGTTCTACGAGCTGCGCCCGCTGCCGTACGCGGAAGCCGGCTTCGGTTTTCCCGAGTCCGGGCAGACCATCGTCAACGTCACGAACGGCAAGCTGATCCGGCTCCTCGTGGACGACGAGCCGCTCGACGTGCGCTACGGCGAACTGCTCGCCCACGAGCGGGTCCTCGACATGCGCGCCGGCACGCTCCAGCGGGACCTGCACTGGCGCTCCCCGGCCGGCCGGGAGGTCAAGGTCCGCACCACCCGCCTGGTGTCGTTCACCCAGCGCTCGGTGGCAGCCATCCACTACGAGGTCGAACCGGTCGACGGGCCGCTGCGGCTGATCCTCCAGTCCGAGCTGGTCGCCAACGAGTCGCTGCCGCCGCAGAGCCGTGACCCCCGGGTCGCCGCCGTCCTGGAGTCGCCGTTGCAGGCCGAGGAGGAGCTGACCACCGACGACGGCGGCCAGCTCATCCATCGCACCAAGGTCAGCGGCCTGCGGGTCGCCGCCGCGATGGGCCACGACGTCGACGGGCCCGAACGCACCACGATCGAGAGCGAGGGGTACGAGGACTGGGTCCGCACCACCATCGGCTGCGTGCTCAAGCCCGGCCAGACGCTCCGGGTGGTCAAGTACCTCACGTACGGCTGGTCCAGCCGCCGGTCCCTCCCGGCGCTGCGCGACCAGGTCGGCGCGGCGCTCGCCGCGGCCCGGCTCGACGGCTGGGACGGCCTGCGCCGGGCCCAGCGCGAATACCTGGACGCGTTCTGGGACGCCGCCGACGTACGCGTCGAAGGCGACCCCGAGGTGCAGCAGGCCGTCCGGTTCGGTCTCTTCCACGTCCTCCAGGCCGGCGCCCGAGCGGAACGGCGGCCGATCTCGGCCAAGGGCCTCACCGGCCCCGGGTACGACGGCCACGCGTTCTGGGACACCGAGATGTTCGTGCTGCCGGTGCTCACGTACACCCAGCCCAGCGCGGTCCGTGACGCATTGCAGTGGCGGTACGACACGCTGGCCCAGGCCCAGGAACGCGCCCGCACGCTGAACCTCGAAGGCGCCGCCTTCCCGTGGCGCACCATCGAGGGGCCGGAGTCGTCGGCGTACTGGCCCGCCGGCACCGCCGCGTTCCACATCGCCGCCGACGTCGCCGACGCGCTGCGCCGCTACGTGCTCGTCACCGGTGACGAGGCGCTGGAACGGGAGATCGGACTGGAACTGCTCGTCGAGACCGCCCGGCTGTGGCGTTCGCTCGGCCACCACGACCGCGCCGGGCGGTTCCACATCGACGGCGTCACCGGCCCGGACGAGTACACGGCGGTGAAGAACGACAACGTCTACACCAACCTGATGGCCCAGCGGAACCTGCGTACCGCCGCGGACTGCGCGATGCGCTACCGGGACCAGGCACTCGACCTCGGCGTCACCGAGGAGGAGGCAGCCGCCTGGCGGGACGCCGCCAACGACATGCACGTCCCGTACGACGCGGAGACCGACGTGCACGAGCAGGTGGAGGGATTCACCCGCTTCCAGGAGTGGGACTTCGAGCACACGCCGCCGGAGAAGTACCCGCTGCTGCTGCACTATCCGTACTTCGACCTCTACCGCAAGCAGGTCGTCAAGCAGGCCGACCTGGTGCTCGCCATGCACTGGCGGGGCGACGCGTTCAGCGCCGCCGAGAAACTGCGCAACTTCGTCTACTACGAGCGGCGCACCGTACGCGACTCGTCGCTGAGCGCCTGCACCCAGGCGGTGCTGGCGGCCGAGGTCGGCTACCTCGAACTGGCCCACCGCTACCTGCGCGAGGCCGCGCTGATGGACCTGCACGACCTCAACGAGAACACCCGCGACGGCGTGCACATGGCGTCCCTGGCGGGCGCCTGGATCGCGCTGGTGGCCGGGTTCGGCGGGCTGCGGGACCACGACGGGATGCTCTCCTTCGCGCCCCGGCTCTCCAGCCGCCTCAGCCGCCTGGAGTTCTCACTCCAGTGGCAGGGAATGCGACTGCGGGTCGACGTCCGGCCGCACCAGACGACTTACTCGCTGCGCAACGGCGGCCCGGACACCGTCGTGGAGCTGCGGCATCACGGCGAGCCGCTGCGGGTCACCTCCGCGCAGCCGGTCACCGTGGCGGTGCCACCGGCTCACCCGACCGGTCCGCAGCCGGAGCAGCCGCAGGGCCGCGCGCCGCTGATGCACCTGCCGGAACGCATGAACTGAGCGGCCCCGCCCCGAAGGGCGGGACCGCTCGGTACGCGTACCTCAGAACTGGCGGCCGTTTGACGGACGCCCGCCGGCGTCGCGCGGCGCCGTGGCCCGCGGATCGTCGGATGTCCGCGCCGTCGAGGCGCGGTCGGCCCAGTCCGGCGAGTCCTTCAGCTCCTGCTTACGACGTTCCTGGTCGGTGAGTTCCTGTTCCCGGGACCTGTCCTGTTTCGCCATGACGATCCTCGCGATCGGTCGGGGTCCGTGGTCACCCCGCGCGTTCCCGCCCGGCGGCGGCTCAACCGTCCAGGCGAGGGCTCAGCCGTCCACGTGCTGGGCGAAGCTGCGCCGCAGGTGGTCCTTCGGGCGGGAGCCGACGATCGAGCCGACCACCTCGCCGCCCCGGAACACCAGCATGGTCGGCGCGGACATGATCCGGTGGGCGCGTGCGGTGGCCGGGTTCTCGTCGGTGTTGAGAGTGACGAAGCGCAGCGCGTCGCCGAACTCCTCGGCCAGCTCGGCCAGGTGCTTCGACACCACCCGGCACGGTGGGCACCACTCGGCCCAGAAGTCCACCACCACCGGCCCGTCGGCGGCCAGCACAGTAGCCGCGAAGGTGTCGTCGGTGACCGGGTTCAGCCGGCCGGTCCCCGTGTCCTGAGGCATGTTTCCTCCCGTTGGGCGATCGCGTGGGCGAGCTGGTCGTGCAGCTGGCGGCGGACGTCGCCCAGCCGGTCGAGGTAGTCGTCCACCTCGGCGAGCTTGCGCCGCATCACCGCCACCGAATCGGGGCAGACGTCACCGGAGTCGTTCCCGGCGCGCAGGCAGGCGACGAACGGGCGGATGTCGTCCAGGCCGAAGCCGATCGCCAGCAGGGACCGGATCTCGCGGACGACGCGTAGTTCCGCCTCGTCGTAGACCCGGTATCCGTTGGCGGACCGGCTCGGCCGGACCAGGCCGTGGGCCTCGTAGTAGCGCAGGGTGCGGGTGCTCGTACCGGCCCGCTGCGCCAGCTCCCCGATCCGCATCCGCCGCCCCCGTTCCCTCACTGCCAGGTCGACGCTAAACCTTGCCGCCGACGTCAACGCAACCCGAACGCGTGCGCTTTTGTGGATCTTGGCCGGTGGTCGCGATCATGAAGTTGACGGGGTGGGGGAGCGCTTTCTGGGGCGTCAACTTCATGATCGTCGGGGTGGGGGGTATGCGTGGGGGAGAGCGGGAGGGGCGGTGAGGTTATGCGTGAGGTTTCGGTGCCTGTGGTGGACGGCGGGCTCGTGGGGGACGTGGTGGTGCCTGCCGAGGCGCGGGGGGTGGTGCTGTTCGCGCACGGGAGCGGCAGCTCGCGGCACAGCCCGCGCAACATGGCCGTCGGGCACGCGCTCAACGAGCGCGGGCTCGCCACGATGCTCGTCGACCTGCTGACCGCCGACGAGGAGGCCCGGGACGAGATCACCGCCGAACTGCGCTTCGACATCGGCATGCTGGCCGAACGCCTCGCCGGGATCGTCGACTGGATGGGCGCCGACCCGGAGCTGGGACGGCTCCCGATCGGACTGTTCGGCGCCAGCACCGGCGCCGCCGCCGCGCTGGTCGCCGCCGCGGCCCGGCCGGACCGGGTGGGCGCTGTGGTCTCCCGGGGCGGCCGGCCCGATCTGGCCGGCAGCTCACTGACCGCGGTACGCGCACCGACGCTGCTGCTCGTCGGCGGCCTGGACGAGCAGGTGATCGCACTCAACGAGCAGGCCCGGGACGCGCTGGGCGAGGTCGCCGAGCTGCGGATCGTGCCCGGCGCCACGCACCTGTTCGAGGAGCCCGGCACGCTGGAGCAGGTGGCCGACCAGGCCGGTACGTGGTTCACCACGCACCTGCGCCAGCCGCACCCCGCCTGACCGCCGTACCCGTCAGCGCTCCGGTGGCTCAGCCCGTTGCCTCGGCGGCGCGGTGCCGCTGCACGGTGTCCAGCACCCGCCACAGCACCGCCGCGATCGGCACCGACACGAACGCCCCGGCGACCCCGGCCACCAGCGTGCCGGCGGTGACCACCACCAGGATGACCGCCGGGTGCAGCTGCACCTGCCGCCGCATCACCAGTGGTTCCAGCAGGTTGCCCTCGATCTGCTGGACGGCGATCACGGCGGCCAGCGTCAGCAGCGCGGTGGTCGGACCGTTCGCGGCGAGCGCGACGAGCACCGCCACCGCACCGGCCACCGTGGTGCCGATGATCGGTACGAATCCGCCGAGGAACGTGATCAGGGCGAGCGGGAGGGCCAGCGGGACACGCAGCACGACCAGGGCCAGCCCGATGCCGATGGCGTCGATGGCCGCGATGATCATCGTGCCCCGGCTGTACGCGCCGAGCGTCCGCCAGCCGGCCCGTCCCGCCTCGGCGGTCAGTTCCCGGCGCGGGCCGGCGAGCCGGCGCAGCACCCAGCGCCACATCGAGCGGCCGTCCTTGAGCAGGAAGAACAGCAGCACCAGGGCGAGCAGCACCGCGCCCGCGACCTCGGCGACCTTGCGCGCACCGGCGACGGGGTCGGGCGCGCCGCTGCTCAGGCCCTGCCGGATCTGCTCGACGAGCCGGTCGAGCTGCTGGTCGGTGACCGGCAGGCTGGACGTGACGAAGTCCCGGGTGCGCTGCAAACCCTCGTCGAGTTGCTGGCTCAACTCGCTGAACTGGCTCGCGGTGAGGTTCCAGACCAGGACGCCGGCGCCGCCCAGGATGCCGAGCAGCAGCAGGATGCTCAGCAGCGCGGCGAGCCCGGCCGGTACCCGCAGCCGGCGCAGGCGTACCAGGATCGGGTCGAGCAGCGCGGCGAGGAAGAGCGTGCCGGCCAGCGCCACCGCCAGCGGCGCGAGCAGTACGGCGATCTGCCCGAGCAGCCACAGCCCGGCGGTCACCACCAGCAGGCAGGCGCTCCAGGTGACCGCCGTCCGTACCGGCCAGGGAAGTCCCGCCCAGGTCTGTCGCGGTCCGGCGGTCGGTGCCCGCCCGGTTATGCCAGCGTCGTCGTCCACGTCGCCCTCCTCGATCCGGGCCGTTGGTACCCGACGCGGGCCGATCCGACACCAGGGACGTAACCGCCCACCCGGTGTTTGTGCCCCCGGCCTCCGGGAAGGCATTCACCGTATCGAAGGGAGATTCGGGCATGAGCGACTTCATGGACAAGGCCAAGGACCTCGCCGACAAGCACGACAGGCAGGTCGACCAGGGCATCGAGAAGGCCGGTGACGCGGCGGACAAGCGCACCGGCGGCAAGTACGACGCGCAGATCGACAAGGGCGTCGACATGGCGCAGCAGCGCACCGGCGAAGGCGACACCGGCCGCTGACGTACCCCGGCGGCGGGCCGGCCCCCAGAAGGGGACCGGCCCGTGCGGGTCAGGAGCTGTAGCCGCGTCCGGCGATCCAGTTGGCCAGCTCGGTCACGTCCATCCAGTACGTGGGCTCGTCCGGCCGGGCCGGGTCGGCGATCAGCACCCGGTCGCCGTCGCCCTCGTACCGCACGACGGTCACGTAGTGGCCGGGGTAGCTGTGCTCCACCCCGTCGATGTCCCGGGCACCGCCCAGGATGTTCGCCACCACCGGGCGGTCGTCGTCCACAGCGGTACGGATGTCCGCGCGCAGACGCTCGACCTGGTCCCGGGTGGCCACGTCGTCGCGGATCTCGGTGGTCTTGTACTTGCCACCCGTGTACTCGTTGAGCACGCGGGTGATGTCGATGGCCGAGTCGGTGCCGTTCTCGGTGGTGCCGAGCTTCGTCGCCAGCTCGTCCTGGCTCACGTCCCTGCCCTCGGCCGACAGGGCGATCCGGGTCGAGGCGGGACCGCAGTAGAAGTAGTTCGGCTGTGCCTGGTACTCGTAGTCGGCGGCGCGGTCACCCTTGCCCTTGACCGGGGCGGCGTGGGCGGCGGCCGGACCGGCCACGGCACCGCCGGCCGCGGCCAGGCCGGCGACGGACAGCACACACTTACGGATGATCGGGTTCATGGTCGAGGCTCCATTCGGGGGTCGACGGCTCCGTGCGGGAGACGCGGCACCAGGAGTGGCGCTCGGCGTACGGAGAGTTCAACCGCCCTGCCGCTGCGGCCCATTTCCGGCCGTGACCGGGGCCACCGCGGAACCGGACAGACGCCTCAGTCGGGGAGGCTTCCCAGGAGCCCGGTCACCGCGATCTCGATGACCACCCGTTCCGGATTCGGGCGCGGCGTGCGATACCGCTCGGCGTACCGGCGCTCGGCCTCGGCCACCGACTCCGGGTCGCGGCGCAGCACCGCCCGGCCCTCCACCGTCAGCCACCAGCGGCCGTCGACCTGGCACACCGCGACCGGGACGCCGTCCGGCCCGGCCGCCGCGACGTGCCGGGCCTTGGCCGACCCGGCTGAGGTGATCACCCGGGCCAGCCGGGCTGCGGGATCGAAGGTCACCCCCACGGGTACGACGTGCGGAGTGCCGTCGGCACGCGGTGTGGTGAGCGTGGCGAGGTGCCGATCCGCGAAGAAGCGGGCCACCCGCTCGTCGCTCGGATCCAGCCGATGCCGTGCCGCCATGTCGTCTCCTTGTTCCGTGCCGGTGACGTCTCAGCGGCGGGGTGCCGCGCCGGGCGGCAACGTCGCCACCGGGGACTCCCCGGCGGCCCGCTGCTCGGCGCGGTGCTTGGCGACCAGCCGGCCCAGGTAGAACAGCGCGCCGGCCAGCACGCCCATGTCGTCCAGGTAGATCGGATCGGGCAGCAGGTCCACCGGCAGGATCGTGTAGATCAGCGCGCCGTAGAACGCGACCTTGCCGCCGGCGCCGAGCGCGCCGAGCATCCGGCGGGTGCGGACCACCCGGATGGCGAGCAGTACCGCCCCGGCCAGCATGGCCGCCGCGAGGACGGCGGCGAGGACGACCAGCACCCAGGCTTCACGGGACACGCCACCACGCTAGCCGAGCCGGGCCCGGGCCGCGCGGTGCCGACGACAGACGACTCTGACGGAACGCGTATGACTGAGAGGCATGTTCATGCCTCTCAGTCATAGTGCTCGGAAGTAATCCATCTGGGAGCCCGGGCCACGGTGCTCTCAGACCACGACCGCCGCCCGGCCCCGGGCCACCGGGGTCGGCTCGCGAGTGGTCCCCCCGCCCGCCACGGTCGGCAGTTCCCGGGTGGCCTCGGGTCCGGCGAACCCGACGATGGAGAGTTCCGTCTGCGGCTCGGCGACCGGGTGCAGGGCCGCGAACGCCTCGTCACGCAGGCTCTGCGCCGCCGCCGCGGCCAGCTCGGCCGCCTGCCAGGCGGCCTGCTCCCGCTGCATCGCGGCCCGGTGCCGGGCCGCCATGTTGTCCCGGACCAGCCGGCGCAGCAGCAGTTCCTGCTCCACCGGGTGCCGGCTCGGGTCCCAGCCGTTGCCGCCGAGGATGTCGCTGAGCTGCCGCACCGTGATCTCGTTACGCCACTGGGCGTCCATCGCGGCCCGGTGCAGC
This sequence comes from Micromonospora sp. ATLC20, assembly GCF_057196585.1. Classification (NCBI taxonomy): domain Bacteria; kingdom Bacillati; phylum Actinomycetota; class Actinomycetes; order Micromonosporales; family Micromonosporaceae; genus Micromonospora; species Micromonospora sp. ATLC20. The sequence continues at coordinate 4,896 of NZ_JBXUOV010000074.1, read as the reverse complement.
CAGCGCTCCCGGTCGGCGTACTCGGCCGGGGTCTTGGCGGTCCGGGGCAGCGGCAGCGCCGCGGCGGCGCTCAGGCGCCGGACGTCCTCCTCGGCCGCCTGGTACGCCTGCCAGGCGGCCTCGGCCTCCTCCTGGGCGGTCAGCCACTCGGATCGGCTCCGCTCGGCGGTCGCCGTGGCACGGGACGCGGCCACCGCCACCTCGTCGGCGTAGCGGATCTGCTCCTGGTCCCGTACGCGGGCACGCTCGGCCCGATCGATGCTGCTCGGCCGGGCGGCGTCGCTGATCCGGTCGACCAGTTCCGAGCGGAACCGGGACGGGCGGACGATCAGCGCGGTGACCACTGTCGCGGCCACGGCGAGCAGGACCAGCCAGATCACGGCGGCCGCGGGCATGTCGGGCAGGACGGCGGAGAAGACGGTCTGCATCACCAGCACCTCGTGGTGGAAGGAAGGACGATAAACGGTCGTGGCCCGGGCATCCGGGCGGGTGCGCGTCGTGACTCGGACGCGACGGGACGCGCAGCGGGGCGCGAGGCGTGCGGCCGGTGGGCCGCGCCGGGACGTACCGGAAGGGGCGCCCGGTCAGGCGCGCGGCGGACCGCGACGGGCGATGTCCGCCCGGCCGGGGTCGGCGGCGGCGACGACCTCGACGCCGGGGACGCGCCCGGCGGAGTCGGCGGAGAGGGCTTCCGTGACGGCCGGGCCGGTGCCGGGGCCGGTGGTCCGCGGGGCAGCGGTCGTCGCGTCGGCCGCAGTGAGGCCGGCGGAACGCGCGGCGCCGGTCGTGACCGCCTGCCGCGCCGCCACGTGCTCGATCGCCGTGATGTGCTCGACGGCGGCCACGTGCTCGATCGCCGCCATGTGCTCGATCGCTGCGACGTGCTCGGTCGCGACGGCGTGCGAGGCGACGGTTGCGTGCGAGGCCGCGGCGGCGTGAGCGGGTGCGGCGGCGATGCCCTGGAGGCCGGCGATGATCGCCAGGCCGGCCACAGCCGTGCGGGCGATCCGGCGCAGCGTCGCCGTCCAGGTGGACGGGGCGAACGCTACGGGCAGCACCTGTTCAACCTATCGGTCGACGGACGATCCCGCAGCTCAAGGATCTTGCGGGTTACGTGAGCCACCCCACGGGTCGGTGTGGACGGACATTCACGCAGGCCCGACGCGGAACGGCGCGGCGCCCCTTTCGGGGTGCCGCGCCGTCTCGTGAAGCCCGGGCTCAGTTGCCGCCGAGCACCGGCGGCGGGGCGGCGTCGCCGTCGCTCCAGACCATCTCGTCCTCGGTGAGCCAGGTCAGCCGGCCGTCGGACTCGTCGTCGCCGTGGCCGCCGCGCCCGCCCAGCACGCCGCTGCGGCCGGCCATCGCGGGCCGCCCGGTGGCGCCGCCGGTGCGCTCGGCGGGCTTGCTCCCGGCGTCGACCACCAGACCACGGCCGGAGGTGAGCCGGCCGGTGCCGGCCGCCGAGCGGTTCTCCGCGCCGGACATGCCGCCGAAGCGGGCCGAGGAGGCCGCGTTGGTGCCGGTGCCCGCGAGCGAGCCGGTGCTCAGCACACCGGGGGCGCCGTAGAGGCCGCCACCCGGTCCGCCGGCGCTCATCGTCGTCGGGCCGGCGCCGCCGGGACCGAAGCCCGGGCCGCCGCCGATCGTCGGACCGCCGACGGTGCTGGTCAGCGGCGCGGCGCCGGCCAGCGAGGTGCCGCCCGGGTCGACGGTGCCGCTGGTCGGCACCGAGCCCGGAGCGCCGGCGCCGGGCTGGCCGCCCGGAGTGCCCGCACCGGGCGTGCCCTCGCCCGGCGTACCGCCGGTCGGGGCCGTGTGGTGCACGCCCGACGTGGTGGCGGTGGCGTTGGCACCCGGGCCGAAGCTGCCCAGGCTCGGGCCGGACGACGGCGTCTTCACCGACGGGCCGTTCTGCAGCGTCGGGTCGCCGTTGCTCGTGTGGCCGGGCAGTTCGGTCTCCGGCGGGTCCGGCACGACGATGCGGCCGTACGCCGAGAAGTCGTAGCCCTCGGCGAGCTTCGCCACGACCTGCACCATCCGCTGGTGCGCCTTCTCCTGCTCGGCCTTGTCCTGCTGGTGGCCGACGATCCCGCCGATCACCGCGCCCGGGGCACCGCCGATCAGGAAGCCCTTGCCGGCGCCGGAGAGCAGCTTGTCGTTGTCGTCGGTCTTCTCCGGGCTCTCCGCCTTCGACTGCGCGGCCCGCAGCTCGCTGGACATCATGTCCAGGCCCTGCCGGATGCCGGTCATGCCCTCGGACAGGTTGCCGGAGTAGCGCACGACCATGTCCAGCCGGCGGTGGAACTCCCGCGCCGCGTCGCCGGTCCAGGTCTTCGCCAGCGCCTCCAGGTCGGCGGTCAGGTCGCGGCCGAGGTCGTCGAGCGTGCCCTTCAGGGAGGTCCACTGGGCGCTGAGCGCCTCGATCTGCTTCGGGTCGCCGGCGTTGACGCCCTGGTAGAGCTCCTCGTGGCTGACGTGCTCGTAGCGCCGGGTGTACTCAGACACGCGGGTCCTCCTTCGGCTGCTTCATCGCCTCGTTGAGCCCGGAGAGGGCGGCGGCGATGTCGGCCGCGGCGGCGGCGTTGCGGGCCTCGGCGGTCTTGTAGTTCGTCATGATCTTGTGGGTCGCCTCGCGGGCGGCCAGGATCGCCCGGCGCAGCCGGTCGACGTGGTTGACGTAGCTCTGGTGCGTCTCGGAGTAGCGACGTGCGTTGTCGGTCGCGTCGGTGAACGTGCCGAGCGCCGGCGGGCGGCACTGCATCTGGGTGTTGAGCTTGCGCAACACGGACTCCGCCTCGTGCAGGCGCCGCTCGAGCCGCTGGTGGAAGTCCTCCAAGGACAGTACGTCTACCGTCGTGCGCCCCGTCATGGCTGCATCCCCGTAGTCATCGTCGATAACCGTTCGCCGTACTCAGGTTAGTCGAAGCGGGCCAACCCGGGCGACCCGTGACGGGGTTCCTCCACTTCGGATCGGCCGGCGGCTGTTCAACCGCCCTGGACCTGCGCCGCCGCGCCCCCGGCCGAGGGTGTCGCGGTGGCCCCCGGGGGTGCCGACGCATCGAAGTAGGTCATCGCATCCTCGCGGGACAGCGTCGGGCCGGTCGGCACCAGCGCCAGCAGCGAGGCCGGTACGGCCAGTGGCGTCACGTCGCCGTACCCGAGCGCGCTCCTGGCGTCGCCCCCGGCGGTGCCGAGCGGATAGCGGATGCCCTGGGCGGTGATCAGGTAGACGGTCGAACCGGCCGCCGCCTTGCCGCTCTCCCCGGCCGTGGCCTGCACCAGCACGCCCTTGCCGCCTGGTAGCAGCACGTTCTCGGCGGTGCGTACCGCGTCGCGGGCGCCCTGCCGGGCCGGCATCGCGGTCGCCGAGGTCAGCTCGGCCGGCGGGGAGTCGAAGACCTCCAACGTGGTGGTCGGCGGCTGACCGGCCGGGCCGGGCCGGTAGGTGGCGCACAGCACGGTGCGGCCCGGCCGGACCTCGTGCAGCGTCGGCAGCCGGGCCGGCAGGCCGTCCGCGTCCAGCCGCTGGTCGGTGAGGAGCCGGCCCGCCTCGTCCGGAGTGATCTGCGTCACCTCGCCGCCGCTGCCGAGCAGCAGCAGCGCGGTGACCTCGCGGACGGTCGCCAGGCCCTGCCGGGTGAGCACGTAGTACTGGCCGGCGGCCTGGTAGACCTGGCCGATCCGGGCCGGCCGGTCGGCCACCGTCAGCCCGCTCGCGCTGCCGTCCCCGGCGATCGCCGGCTTGCGCAGCACCGGACCGACCGGCACCGCGTTCAGCAGTTGCTGCCCGACCGTCAGGTTCGTCGCGCCGGCCATCTTCAACGCCACCAGCGCCTGCTCGTCGCCGGCGACCTGCAGCCGGGAACCGCCGGTGAGCAGGTAACGGGCGTCGCTGGTCCGCACCACCACGGCCCGGTCGGTCAGCGCCGTGCCACCGGGCAGCGCGCGGTCGATCACCAGGTGCGTGGTGGAGCGCTGCGGGTCGTTCGGATCCGGTACGTCGCACACCGACCAGGGCAGCCCGACCAGGGACTTGCGGTCCGGCAGGTCGTCCGGGGCGCCCACGATGCCGACCAGCCGCCCGCGTGGACGGTCCTTGATCGACGCCTGCGACATGGTGCGCGGCTGCGCCGCCGCGTCGTTGACGATCAGCCGCGCCGAGGCGTAGTTGAGCGTCGGGCGCAGCACCTGGTCCTCGCCGAAGTAGTACGTCGCGCCGGTCTCCCGCTCGATCACCAGCGTGTTCGGCTCCAGCGGCGCCGAGTTGCTGGTGAGCTGCCCGTACGCGCCCACGCCGCCGAGCACCACGGCGGCCGCGATGACGCTGCCGAACACCGCCATGCCGAGGCGGCGCATCGGCAGGTCGTTCGTCTCCGGATCACCGGAGAGCAGTGCCGAGACGATGCGGCGGGTGACGAAGCGGTACGCCTGCACCTGATCGCGGCGGGTCCGCATGACTAACCTCCGGCGGGGGTGGGTCCGCGGCGACAGGTCCGAACAGCGCCGCGGGCTTCCCTACGATAAGGGGCCGTCGGGGGTGCGCCGGACCCCGTCCGCCGCCCGAACGACCGCACCCGCCCGGCGGATGCCCAGGATGTCCAGAAGGGACGCACACCGATGACGCAGCTCCAGGCGCCACCCGGTCGTACCGCCACCGCTCCCGCCGTACCGCCGGACCGGCCGGTCACCCCGGCCGACAAGCGCCGCCGGGGACGCCTCGGCCCGGTCGTGGTCGGGCAGCTCGTGGTGGTGGAGTGCGCGGCGCTCGCCGTCTGGTTCGCCACCGCCGGCCCGGCGTGGCTGCTCGCGGTGGTCGGCGTCCTGGCGCTGCTGGCGGCGGCCGCGGCCTTCGCACGCCGGGGCGGCCGCTGGTGGTACGAGGACCTGATGCTCCGC
>NZ_JBXUOV010000073.1:0-28074 GCF_057196585.1 Micromonospora sp. ATLC20 | reverse complement strand
CGGCCCTGGTACGACGTGCCGATGCTCAGCTTGCGGGCGATGGTCGGGTGGTCGGCGACCACCTTGTTCACCACCGCTGTCAGCTCGGCGTCGTCGGCCAGGCCGGACGAGCTGCGGCGGGCGGTCCGGGTGGCGTCGCGCACGCTGTCGCCGGCGGAACCGACGGCGGAGAGCAGGTTCTGCCACGCCTGGTCGGCGACCCGCTCGGCCTTGCCCCGGCGGTCCAGCAGGTTGGATCCGAACATCGTTCTACCTCCTCGGGTGCCGAAGGCCGGCGGCCACTTCGGACTCCGGTGCCCATCCGGCGGGTTCACTGTCTCGGGCAGTGCCCCACCGGCGCGCGCGGCAAACCACGCCGTGGTGCCCGGCCGTGAGCAGCGAACGGGACGAACCACCCGAACGCGCCGGGACCGGTGCCGACGGGACGTGCGTGCGCCAGCTACCCTGGTCGGCGGATCGGCGGGCCCGCCCGGTCGCACGGCTGGCCGCGGCCCGCCGTACAGGGGAAACTGGAACCCGGAGGTCCGGATTGGGTACGCCCAGGTGTGCCCAGTTCGCGAATTGCTCATCCCGGGGGGTGGCGACCGGGCCGTTGGAGGAATACTCTCGGTCGCGGCCCGCGTACTGATGAGGCGCCCGTCATGGGCGAGTGGAGGTGCTCGCGTGAGCCTGTCGATCGTGAAGTCGGTGCGGCCGGGTGGTGTCGTCCAGATCGCGCCCCGTGGGGAGATCGACGTCGACACCGCGTACGAGGTGCGGGAAGCGATCGCCGAGGTGCTCGCGAAGGGCCGTCCCGCGCGAATCGAGCTGAACATGCGGCTCGTCACGTTCATCGACTCGGTCGGTATCAGCGCCATGGTCGCGGGCTTCCAGACCTGCGAGGTCAGCGGCGTCAAGCTCGTGGTCACCGAGCCGAGCCGGTTCGTGCACCGGCAGCTCTGGGTGACCGGCCTGCTCGGCCTGTTCGGCGCGCCCGAGCCGTGGTTCGCCGACGACACCCCCGAGGTGCTGCCCGGCGCCTGAGCGCCGTTCACACCCCCTGCGGCCAGGGGACCTTCTACCCGTTGCCAGTCCGGCGTCGGTACGGGACGATCGTCGCGACGCACGACGGCGAGGGGGCCCGCTTGCAGAGCAGCGACAGCTTCAGCTACACCGTGCAGGCCCGGTGCACCCGGGCCGAAGCGGTGGCCCTGCTGGGTGACCTGAGTCGCCAGGGTGAGCTGCATCCGCTGATCGTCCGGGTCCGGAAGCTGCCGGCCCGGCCGGGCGCGCTGGCCAGCTACGCGATCACCGACCGGCTGCAACTCGGCCCGCTGCACTTCCCGGTCACGTACCAGGCGGACGTGCTCGTCGCGAGCGAGGACGAGGTCGTCACAGTGGCGCGGCAGCAACCCGCGACGACCGTCCGCAACCACACCCGCCTGCGCGACGAGCCGGACGGCACGGTACGCATCGACGTGGAGATCACGCTCACCGCGCCGGCGCCGCTGTTCGGGTACGCGTTCCGCCAGGCCCGGGCAGCTCACCTGGGCCTGGCGGCGCGTCTCGGCGCGACCCTGGAGGGCCGGCCGGCCTGATCCGGCCGACCCTGCAGGGCGTGCTCAGTACACCGACAGGTGCACGTGGTTGGTGTGGTCGCTGGACGGGTCGCCGTTGCCGCCGCTGTACGACTTCCACCCGCTGCTGGGCAGCCAGATCTGCTTGAACCAGATCACGTAGAGCACGGCGAGCGGGTCGGCGTTGCGCACGAAGTACGCGGCCAGGTTGTTGCCGTACGTCCGGTCACCGCCGGAGGCGACGCCGCCGAAGCCGTTCTTCTGCGCGGCGAAGTCGCAGGCCCGCCCCTTCGGATGCTCACCCGAGCCGCTCGGCCGGTGGCACGAGACGTACCTGGTGAAGCCGGCCGCCTTTGCCTGTTGCAGAGCGTGCAGCGTGCGCGGCGTGATGCAGCCGTTCGCCGGCGTCGGGTCGTTGACGCTGCACGACTCCGACGGCCAGGAGCCGTCCGAGTTGCGCGGTGCCGGCTTCGCGTTCTTGCTGGAGGTGCCCTGGACGCTGCCGCCGCCGCTGCTGTTGTTGCGCGAGGCGCGGTCGTTGGCGACCTCCAGGGCGCGCTCGGCCTGTTCCTTGCGCTTGCCCATCACCGTCACCTGCTTGCGCTGCTCGCGGATCTCCCCGTCGAGCTGGGCGCGGGTGCGGGTGGCCTCGTCCCGGGTGGTGATCAGGTCGCGCAGCGTACGGTCCTCGTGCGCGGCGACCTGCTCCAGTGCGGCGGCCCGGTCCATGAAGCCCTCCGGGCTGCTGCTGCCGAGCAGCGCCCCGGCGGTGCCCAGGCGGCCGTTGCGGTACGCCACCGCGGCGATCTCGCCGACCTTGGCGTCGCGTACGGCCAGCTCGGCGCCGACGGTCTTGAGCTGGTCGTTCAGTTGCTTCTGGCGGGTCACCGACCGGTTCAGCGCGGCCTTCGCCTCCAGCCAGCCCTTGCTGGCCGCGTCGAGCTGGGCGCGCAGTTCCGGCGTGCCGCCCTCGTCGTCGCCGCCGGGTGCGGCGGCGAGCAGGCCGGTCGCCGGTGCCGCGGAGGCGGGGGAGACCGGAACGGTCGCGACGCCGAGGGTCAGCGTCGCGACGAGCAGGGCCGCCAACCGGGCGGCCGTCCGTCGTACAGGTGCCACTGGGGGCATTCACACGTCCTTCCGTCAACGCCGACCGGGTTAGCTGACGGGTTCGGGACGGAAGATCCCTACCGCTGACGCGGATGCACCCCACGTACGTGGTTCCCCGGCTCGTCCCTGCGGACGATTAGGCGACGGCCGCCCCACCGGGGCCGGGTGGCGTCCGCGGGTGCGGCCGCGACCGAGACTACCGGCGCTGCCCGGGCGCGGCTCCGTCGAGCAACGCCGCTAGGCGGGGCAAAACCGACATAAGACTACATTAGTCACAATGATTTAAGTGTGTCCTAATCACCACTCGGTCTTGCCGCACACTCCGGCCGACGCTCCGGGTTCGACCTGCAACGTGGCGTGATCGATGGAGAAGTCCTCGTGCAGGGCGGCCCGCGCGGCGGCCAGCACCCCGGCCGGGTCCACGCCCGGGTCGGTGGTCAGGTGTGCCGAGGCCACCTCCATGCCCGAGGTGAGCGTCCAGACGTGCAGGTCGTGCACCTCGGCCACGCCCGGTACGGCGGCCAGGCGGTCGTGCACGGCGGTGACCTGGAGGTGCTCCGGCGCGGCCTGCACCAGGATGCGCAGCGCGGCCCGGCCGAGCCGCCAGGTGCGCGGCAGGATGAACAGGCCGATGCCGACGGCGACCAGCGGATCGGCCCACCACCAGTCGGTCACCGCGATGACCAGCGCGGCGGCGATCACGCCGAGCGAGCCGAGCAGGTCGCCGAGCACCTCCAGGTACGCCCCGCGCAGGTTGATGCTCTCCTTCGACCCGGCGCGCAGCAGCGCGAACGCGACGATGTTGGCGAGCAGGCCGAGCACCGCCACCACGAGCATCGGGCCGGCCAGCACCTCCGGCGGCTCGCCGAACCGGCGTACCGCCTCGACCAGGACGTAGATCGCGACGGCGCCGAGCAGCACGGCGTTGGCGAGGGCGGCGAGCACCTCCAGCCGGTAGAGCCCGAACGTGCGCTGCGGGTCGGTGCCGGCGCGGCGGGTGGCGGTGATCGCCGCGAGCGCCATGCCGATGCCGAGGACGTCGGTGAACATGTGCCCGGCGTCGGAGAGCAGCGCCAGCGATCCGGTCGTGAAAGCGGCCACCGCCTCGACCACCATCAGGGCGGCGAGCAGCGCGAAAGCGGCCCAGAGGCGGCCCCGGTGGCGGTGCGCCGCGTTTGTCACCGCGCCGCTGTGGTCATGACCTGCGCCCACGCCAACACCCTCCCTGCCGCGTACCGGCCAGGCCCAATGTATGTTCACATCGCTATGTATGCAAGTGAACTGTGGGTGCCGGCGGGACCGGTCACCCCACCGGGTCGAGCGTGGTCAGACGCTGGGTGGCGCGGGACAGCGCCACGTACAGCGTGCGCACACCCGAGCCCGGGTCGGCCCGGATCTCGCTCGGCGCCACCAGCACCACGCCGTCGTACTCCATGCCCTTGGCCTGCAGGCTGGTCACCACCTGCAGGCGGCCCGCGCCGAGCCCGCCCAGCCAGCCGGCCACCTCGTCCCGGCGCGGCACCGGCGTGATCACGCCGACGGTGCCCTCCACCTGCGCGAGCAGCGCCTCCGCCGCCTCGACGGTGGCCGCCGGCAGGTCGGCGGCGGCCACCGTGCGCTCGACCGGCGGCACGCCGGTGGACCGCACCGCGTCGGGCAGCGGCAGGTCCGGGTAGAGGCGGCGGATCTCCGCCGCCGCCACCGCGAAGATCTCCGCCGAGTTGCGGTAGTTGGTGGTCAGCTCGTAGCGGTGCCGCTTGCGCCGGCCCAGCGCCTGGTCACGGGCCCGGTCCAGCTCCTGCGGGTCGCCGGTCCAGGCGGTCTGCGCCGGGTCACCGACCACCGTCCAGGACGCCAGCCGCCCGCGCCGGCCGACCATCCGCCACTGCATCGGCGAGACGTCCTGCGACTCGTCCACCACCACGTGCGCGTAGTCGCGGTAGTCGTCCGGACGCTCCCGCGCCGCAGCGCGGGCGGCGCGCTGCCGGTCGGCGTACGTGCTCAGCTCGCGCACGCCACCGGCGAGCTGGTACGGGTCGCGCTTGGGCCGGGCCCGCTTCACCGGCTTGCCGAGCAGCGCGTCCAGCTCGTCCAGCAGCGCGATGTCGGCCACCGTCAGCCCCTCGGTCGCCAGCGTCCGGTAGGCGTCGCCGAGCAGCCGGATCTCCGCCGAGGAGAGGATCCCCCCGGCGTAGCGGCGCAGCCGGTCCGGGCGGGCCAGCCAGTCCAGCACGTGCCGCGGGTGCAGCCGGGGCCACCACGCCTTGAGGAACTCGCGGAACTCGGGCCGCTCGATGATCTCGTCCTCGAACGCGGGCTGCTCCGGCAGGCGTCCCACCCGCAGCGTGCGGGCCTGCGCGTAGAGCGCGGCGAGCACCGCGTCGAACGCCGCCCGGCGCACCTCGTTGCGGCGCGCCCCACGGGCCAGCGTCCGGTCCCGGATCGCGTCCAGCGCCGGCCGCTCCAGGCGCAGCAGCTCACCCCGGTAGAGCAGGCGCAGCTCGGCGGGGGAGTCCGGCACCGCGTCGCGGACCGCGCGTTCCAGCACCCGGCGCATCCGCAGCGACCCCTTCACCGCCGCCACGTCCGGCGGGTCGGTCCGGGACGCGGACAGCCCGGGGAACAGCGAGCCCAGCGAGTGCAGCGTGGCGGTCTCCTCGCCCAGCGAGGGCAGCACCGAGGCGATGTACTCGACGAACACACCGGACGGGCCGACCACCAGGATGCCGCCGCCGGCGTACCGGGCCCGGTCGGAGTAGAGCAGGTACGCGGCCCGGTGCAGCGCCACCGCCGTCTTGCCGGTGCCCGGGCCGCCGGAGACGATCGTGACGCCGTTGCCGGGGGAGCGGATCGCCTCGTCCTGCTCGCGCTGGATGGTGGCGACGATGTCGCGCATGCCCCGGCCGGTGGCCCGGGACAGCGTGGCCAGCAGCGCCCCGTCGCCGACCACCGCCATGTCCGGCGGCGCGGCCTCCGGGTCCAGCAGGTCGTCCTCGATCCGGGTGACCTTCTCCGAGGCGGACTGGATCGTGCGCCGGCGCACCACGCCGCGCGGCTCGGCGGGCGTGGCCTGGTAGAACGCGGCGGCGGCGGGTGCCCGCCAGTCCACCACCAGCGTCTCCGCGTCCACGCCCCGCACCCCGAGACGGCCGACGTGCAGCACCTGCCCGGTACGCAGGTCCAGCCGCCCGAACACCAGCCCCTCGTGCTCGGCGTCCAGCACGTGCCGGCGCTGGGCGGCGTGGAAGACCATCGCGTCCCGCTCGACAAGCGCGCCGAAGTTGCCGACCCGGGCCAGCCGGTAGCCCTCCCGCTCGGCGTCGGCCGCCGACCGGCGCAGTTCGGCCAGCCGGGCGTACACCCGGTCGAGGTGGCGCTGCTCGGCGGCGATCTCCCGGTCCAGCGTGGTCTGGTCGGTCAACGCGGATGCTCCTGTGTTCGGAGGGCACGGCGGGCTGAATGAGGGTACGGGCCGCCGGCAACCGGCACGTCGGGGCATGCCGCGCACGTGGCGTACGTCAGTGCCGCTCGCGAGCCGGAGACGCTCAGAGGCGGGTCGCCGGGCGCCCGGCCAGCACCCGGTCCAGCACGCCGGCGAGGGCCGTGTTCACCTCGTCGGGGCGCTCCATCATCAGCATGTGCCCGGCACCCGGGCAGACCGTCAGCTCCGTGCTGGGCAGCGCGGCCGCGATCGACTCGGCGCAGGGCGGCGGAGTGAGCCGGTCCCGGTCCCCGACCAGCGCGGCGGCCGGCAGCCCGCCGAGCGCGGCGAGCGTCTCCAGCCGGTGCTGGGCGCCGATCGAGGCGCGGAAACCGCCGATCGAGCGCAGCGTGGCCCGGGCCACCGCGGAGGTGACCAGCCGGATGTCCGCCGGGTCGCAGCGGTCGCCGAACAGCATCCAGCGGATGCTCGGGCGCAGCGCGCGCAGCAGCGCGTGCGGTGGCCGCCAGCCGCCGCAGCGGGCCAGCACCCCGGCGCCGGTGGTCTCGGCCAGCCGGATCAGCCGGGTGATCCGCGGGGACAGGCCGTACGCGGTGTGCGTGTGCCCCTCGGCGGTCGTGGAGACGAACACCAGACCGGCGGTACGCGCGGCGAACCGGTCGGGGTGGCGGTGGGCGTACTCCATCACCGTCATCCCGCCCATCGAGTGCCCGACCAGGACGATCGGACCGGACGGGACGATCTCGTCGACCACCGCCGCGAGGTCGTCACCGAGCTGGGCGAGGGTGGCGTCGCGCAGTGCCAGGCAGCTCGACCGGCCGTGGCCGCGCGCGTCGTAGGTGACCAGGCGGACCCGGCCGCCGAAGCGTTCCCGCAGCTCGGTGACCTGGCGGTGCCAGCTGCGGCCGTCCAGCGTCCAGCCGTGCAGCAGGACCGCGGTGACCTCGGCGTCGACCGGCCCGGTGACGCTGACGTGCAGGCGTACGTCGTCGGGGAGCCGCAGTTCCAGGTCCGGCATCGTCCACCTCCCGGCCCGCCGATGTGTGTCCACCAGATGACCCGGCGGTGACACCGGCGTTACCCGCCATGAGACCACGGCAACCGGCCCGGAGAGAAGATTCCGGTCCGGCCCCACGGCGTCGGATCGGTGACCAGGCTGGGAGACATGCCGTCCACCAGTCCGCGCGCCGCGCTGGCCGAGCTGCTCGCCGGCAACCGCCGCTTCGTCAGCGGCCAGCCGGTGCACGGGCACGACGTCACCGCCGCCGCGGCGGTGGCCTCCGGCGACCAGCAGCCGTACGCGGTGGTGCTGGGCTGTATCGACTCGCGGGTGCCGTTGGAGGCGATCTTCGACCAGACGTTCGGTTCGATCTGCGTGATCCGTACCGGCGGGCACGTGCTGGACCGGGCCGTCCGCGGCTCGATCGAGTACGTGGTGGAGCAGCTCGGCGTGCGCCTGGTGATGGTGCTGGGGCACGAGCGCTGCGGCGCGGTCGGCTCGACGGTCGAGGCGCTGCGCACCGGACGGCGGCCCGGCGGCGACCTGGCGTACGTGGTGGACGGGATCGCCCCGGCGGTGACCGACGTCGGGGTGGACGACCCGGACGCGCACCCGCTGGCGATCCGCCGCCACGTCCGGCGCACGGTGGCCGCGTTGCGCGCCGACGACCGGCTGGCCGGGCCGGTGGACGCAGGCGAGCTGGCGGTGGAGGGCGCGCTCTACGACCTGGCCACCGGCGAGGTGACGCTGCTGCCGCAGGAGGAGACGCGAAACCGCCCGCCGGGATGATCCCGGCGGGCGGTAGCGGTGGTGCGGGTGAGGGCGCTCAGCCCTCGAAGACGCCGGCCTCGACCAGGCGCTTCTCGGTGGCGTCCCAGCCGTGGCCCGGGTGGGCGGCGGCCAGGCCGTTGATCTCGGCGCGGATCTTGGCGGCGTGGCCGGCGGCGGCCAGCACCCGGATCTCCTCGACGAAGGCGTCGGAGTCGGTGCGCAGGTGCGCGGTCTTGCCGTTGGTCAGGTTGCGCACGTAGGCGTGCTTGCCGCCGTTGAGCGGGATCAGGTACTTGAACTCGCCCAGCACGCTGAGGGCGCCACCCTGGCCAGCCTGGCCGGCCCGGACGGACGCGCGCGCGGTCTTAGAGGTGTTGCTCGCCACGGAGGTACTCCTTGCAGACGTACGGTGGGGACGGAAGGCCGTCCGGGGGCTGTGCGAGTGACGCCCGGGTGGGCGCCGGCCCGCGAAGATGTACGGCGGCACAGAGAACCGCCCAGAGAACTGTACACGACCACGACACCTGGCTGGTCGTCGCGGCGTCAGAGGGCATAACCAGGTCCGCCACCCGGGTATTTCCCGCTCCGGGGCCCGGCGAATTTTCCGATTCGCTGGCGCACCACCAGTCACACGGGTCATCATGTGTGCCAGGTACCACTCGGTAGGACGAGGTCGTAGGGGAAGACGCACCTCGGCTCACCGGGAGGTCACCGTGCCAACGCGTGGCGTCGTATACGTCCACTCGACCCCGCTCGCCGTGTGCTCGCACGTCGAGTGGGCGATCGCGCGCGTCCTCGCCGCGCCGGTCAACCTGCACTGGACGGCGCAGCCCGTCGATCCGGGCGCCCGTCGCGCCGAGTGCGGCTGGACCGGCAGCCCGGGGACCGGCGCGGAGCTGGCCGCTGCCCTCCGGCAGTGGCCCATGATCCGTTTCGAGGTCACCGAGGAACCCAGTCCCGGCGTCGACGGCGAGCGTTTCATGTACGTACCGGGCCGGGGCCTGTTCCGGGCCGCTGTCGGCGCGGCCGGCGACATCCAGCTCGGCGAGGACCGCCTCCGCAGCCTGATGGCCGCCGCGCGCGGCCCGGAGGCGCTGGCCCACGCCCTGGACAAGGCGCTCGGCACCGCCTGGGACGCCGAGCTGGAGCCCTACCGGTACGCCGGCGACGGCGCGCCGGTGACGCTGCTCACCCGGGTCGGGTGACGGCGGCCGAGTTGCCCCGATACGGTGGGCCGCGTGTCGATTTCCCCGCGGCGCTCCGCCGTCGCGCTCGCCGCACTGACCGCGCTGCTCGTCTCCGGGTGCTCGGACGGGCCGGACCGGCCCCGGCCCACCCCGACGAGCCCGGGGCCGTCGTCCGCAGCGCCCGCGCCGAGTGACCAGCCGGCCGCCGATCCGGCCGCCCGTGCCGCCGCGCTCGTCGGCACGCTGAGCGACGAGGACCTGGTCGGGCAGGTGCTGATGCCGTACGCCTACGGCAGCTCCGCCACCCAGGTGTCGGCCGGCTCGGCAGCCGGGAACCGGGCGCTCGCCGGCGTCGACACCCCCGCCGAGATGGTGGCGAAGTACCGCCTCGGCGGGGTGATCCTGGTCGGCTTCAGCGCCGACGACCCCACCTCGGGCAACCAGGCCACCACGAACGTGGACAACCCCAAGCAGGTCCGGGCGCTCACCGACGGGCTGCGCGCCGCCGCCGGCAAGCTGCCTGCCGGCGCCGCGCCGTTCCTGATCGGCACCGACCAGGAGTACGGCGTGGTCACCCGGATCACCGACGGGGTGACCCTGCTGCCCAGCCCGCTCGCCGCCGGCGCCGCCGGGAACCCGGCACTCACCGAGGCCGCCTGGCGGGCCGCCGGGGCCGAGCTGGCCGCGATGGGCATCAACCTCGACTTCGCGCCCGTCGCCGACGTGCTGGCGACCCGCAGCGCGGTGATCGGCTCCCGCTCCTTCGGCGCCGACCCGGCGACCGCGTCCCCGCAGGTGGCCGGCGCGGTACGCGGCCTGCAGGCCGAGGGCGTCGGCGCCGCCGTCAAGCACTTCCCCGGGCACGGCCTGAGCGCCGAGGACTCGCACACCGAACTGCCAGTGATCAAGCAGTCCCGCGCCGAGCTGGACCGCCTCGCGTTCCCGCCGTTCCGGTCCGGCATCGGCGCCGGGGCCATGGCGGTGATGTCGGCCCACCTGGACGTCAAGGCCGTCGACCCGGGCACCCCCGCCACGTTCTCCCGCAAACTGCTCACCGACGTGCTGCGCGGCCAGCTCGGCTTCCAGGGCGTGGTGATCACCGACGGGATGAACATGGCCCCGGCGAAGAAGTGGTCGCCGGGCGAGGCCGCCGTACGCGCGCTCAACGCCGGCAACGACCTCATCCTGATGACCCCGAACGTCACCCAGGCGTACGACGGGCTGCGCGCCGCGCTCAAGGACGGCTCGCTGCCCCGCGCCCGCCTGGTCGAGGCGGTCACCCGGGTGCTGACCATGAAGTTCCGGCTGGCCGGGCGGGACACCCCCGCGCTGTCCACGCTCGACGGCGCCGCCCACCGCAAGGCCGCCGACGACCTGGCCACCGCCGCGGTGACGGTGCTGCGCGGCAAGTGCGGCGGCGCGGTGGCCGGCCCGGTGAGCGTCACCTCCTCCGGCGGCCGGGAGCGCACCCGCAAGCTGCTGACCGAGGCGCTCACCGCGGCCGGGGTCAAGGTGGTGCCCTCCGGCGGCACCGTGGTGCACCTGGTCGGGTACGGCGACGGCGCGAAGGACCTGAGCGCCGGCGCCGCCGTGACGGTGGCGATGGACACGCCGTACGTGCTGTCCGGGGCGAAGTCCCCGACGCTGATGGCCACCTACTCGTCCACCCGCGCCTCGATGACCGGGCTCGCCGCGGTGCTCGCCGGCAAGGCCCGCCCGGCCGGTCGTTCCCCGGTGCCGGTCTCCGGCCTGCCCGCCACCACCTGCCGCACCTGACCTTTGCCGTCGTAACTCGGGTGCGGTCCGGGGTGGCCGGCTGGCAGGGTGGCGCCCATGGGACAGGCGGCACAGGGCTTCCGGTACGTCGAGCGCGGCGACGGCACGGTCATCATCACGCATCACGGCCGGGTCGCCGGCACGTTGCGCGGCGGCCGGGCCGCGCAGTTCCTGGCCGAGGTGGACGACGATCCGCAGCTGACCATGGCCCGGTGGACCGGCAACTACCGGCACGGCAACGAGCGGGCCGCCCGGCAGCACCCCCGCAACCGCGGCTGAGGTGTAAGGAAGGGCCCCTACTCCGTCGGAGTAGGGGCCCTTCCGCACGTCCGCTCAGGGGCGGGTGAAGACCAGCGCCACGTTGTGCCCGCCGAAGCCGAACGCGTTGTTCAGCGCCGCCGGGATCTCCATGTGACGCGCCTTGTGCGCGGCGACGTCCAGCGTCAGGCCCTCGTCCGGGTCGTCCAGGTTGATCGTCGGCGGGATCACGCCGTCCCGGATGGCCAGGATGGTGGCGATCGACTCCAGCGCGCCGGCCGCGCCGAGCAGGTGCCCGGTCATCGACTTCGTGGCGGTGAGCACCGGGTGGTCGCCGACCGCCTGACGCAGCGCGCCGATCTCCAGCATGTCCCCGACCGGGGTGGAGGTGGCGTGCGCGTTGACGTGCACGATGTCGGTACGGGCCACGTCCGCGTCGGCGACGGCCCGGGCGATGGCGCGGATCGCGCCCTCACCCTCGGCGTGCGGCTGCACGATGTCGTACGCGTCCGAGGTGATCCCCGCCCCGGCCAGGCGCGCGTACACCCGGGCGCCCCGGGCGGCGGCGTGGTCGGCGCGCTCCAGGATCACCACGCCCGCGCCCTCACCGAGGACGAAGCCGTCGCGACCGGAGTCCCACGGCCGGGAGGCCCGCTCCGGGTCGTCGTTGCGGGTCGACATGGCCCGCATCGAGCTGAAGCCGGCGATCGGCAGCGGGTGGATGACCGCCTCGGTGCCGCCGGCCACCACCACGTCGGCCCGGCCGGCGCGGATGATGTCCAGGCCCAGCGCGATCGCCTCCGCGCCGGTCGCGCAGGCGCTGGCCACGGTGTGGACGCCGGCCTTGGCGCCCAGCTCCAGGCCGACCCAGGCGGCCGGGCCGTTCGGCATCAGCATCGGGATGGTGTGCGGGGAGACCCGCCGCGGTCCGGACGCCTCCAGGATGTCGTCCTGGGCGAGCAGGGTGGTGGCGCCGCCGATGCCCGAGCCCACGCTGACCGCCAGGCGCTCCGGGTCCGGCGCGGTCTCGTCCAGACCGGCGTCGGCCCACGCCTGCTTGGCGGCGATGATGGCGATCGCCTCCGAGCGGTCCAGTCGGCGCAGCTTCACCCGGTCCAGCACCTCGGACGGGTCGACCGCCAGTTCGGCGGCGATCCGGACGGGCAGTTGCGCGGCCCACTCCTGGGTGAGCGCACTCACCCCGGAGCGGCCGGCGAGCATGGCGTCCCAGGTCGACGCGACGTCCCCGCCGAGCGGGGTCGTCGCGCCGAGCCCGGTGACGACGACGTCGGGACGACTCATGATCAGGACTGCGCCTCGATGTAGCTGACCGCGTCCCCGACGGTCTTGAGGTTCTGCACCTCGTTGTCCGGGATCTTGACGCCGAACTTCTCCTCGGCCGCCACCACGACCTCGACCATGGAGAGCGAGTCGACGTCGAGGTCGTCGGTGAAGGACTTCCCCTCGGCCACGTCGTCCGGGTTCACCCCGGCAACCTCTTCGAGGATCTCGGCGAGGCCGGCGGTGATCTCGTCACGGGTCATTGCGGTTGGTTCCTCTCATCGGGGGTTCCGGTGACCGGCGTCGCCGGTCACGCACCTCGGCGCGTTCGCGCCCGAGGGGGTCTCAGGGGCAGCGCACGACCTGACCGGCGTAGGTCAGGCCGCCGCCGAAGCCGAACAGCAGCACCGGGGCGCCCGAGGGCACCTCGCGGCGCTCGACCAGCTTCGACAGGGCCAGCGGGATGCTCGCCGCCGACGTGTTGCCGGACTCGACGATGTCCTTGGCGATGATCGCGTCCGGGATGTTCAGCCGCTTGGCGATGCCGTCGATGATCCGGGCGTTGGCCTGGTGCGGCACGAACGCGGCCAGCTCCGACGGGTCCACCCCGGCGCGTTCGCACGCCTGCAGCGCGAGCGGGGCGATCGCGGTGGTGGCCCAGCGGAACACCGACTGGCCCTCCTGGGTGATGTACGGCTGCCAGCCCTCGATCCGGACCGCGTCGCTCTTCTCCGGCGCGGAGCCCCAGACCACCGGCCCGATCCCGGCCGGCTCGTCGTCGGCGGTCGCGCTGACCACGGCCGCCCCGGCGCCGTCGGCGAAGATGATGCAGGTCGAGCGGTCGGTCCAGTCGGTGAAGTCGGAGAGCTTCTCCGCGCCGATGACGATCGCGTTGCGCGCCGCGCCGGCCCGGATCGCGTGGTCGACAGTGCCCAGCGCGTACGCGAAACCGGAGCAGGCGGTGTTGAGGTCGTACGCCCCGGGCGCGTTGATGCCCAGCTTGGCCGCGACCCGGCAGGCCACGTTGGGGCTGCGGTCAACGGACGAGCAGGTCGCCACCACGACCAGGTCGATGTCGGCGGCGGTCAGCCCGGCGTTGGCGAGCGCCTTGCCGGCGGCGGCGGTGGCCATGTCGGCCACCGTCTCGTCGCCCGCGATCCGCCGGGTGACGATGCCGACCCGGTCCCGGATCCACTCGTCGTTGGTGTCGACCATCTGGGCGATCTCGTCGTTCGTGACGACGCGGGAGGGCTGGTAGTGCCCCATCGCGACGATCCGGCTGCCGGCCATTTAGTGCGTTCCTCCGATACGGACGAGGGGCTGGCCCGGTGCGACCGGGTCGTCGTGGTGTGCGAGCCACTCGACGAGCGGCCCGTTGTCGTGTGCGGTCACCTCGACCGGGCCCCGGCCGGTGGTGACGTGGCCGAGGACCTCACCGGCGCGTACCTCGGCGCCCTCGGCCGGTCCGGCCGACAGGTCGAGGCGGCCGGCGGCGGGGGAGACGACCACCCGGAACGACGGCGCGGCCGGGCGGGCGGCGGGGCCGGCGTGCCGGGCGATCAGGCGGCGCGCGGCGGGCAGGTCGGCCGGGGTGTTCAGGGTGACGATCTCGGGTACGCCCTCGCCCTTGAGTTCCCGCTTGACCAGCCCGGCGAGCGTGCCGGCGGGCGGCAACTCGATCACGCCGGTGACGCCGAGGTCGGCCAGCGTGCGCATGCACAGGTCCCAGCGGACCGGGGCGGTCACCTGCCGGACCAGCCGGCGTACCGTCTCGGGGCCGTGCCCGACCGGTGCGCCGTCGAGGTTGGACAGCAGGATCCGGGCCGGGGCGGAGGCCGGGACACCGGCGGCGACCGCGGCGAGCGCGGTCTCGGCCGGCGCCATGTACGGCGTGTGGAACGCGCCCGCCACCTGGAGCCGGATGACCCGGGTGCGGGCCGGCGGCTCGGCGGCCAGCTTGTCCAGCGCGTCGACCGCGCCGGCGGCGACGATCTGACCGGCGCCGTTGCGGTTGGCCGGGTGCAGCCCGTGCGACTGGAGCGCGGCGAGCACCTCGTCCGGGTCGCCGCCGAGCACGGCGGCCATCCCGGTCGGCTCCAGCGCGCAGGCGGCGGCCATCTCCCGCCCGCGTACGCCGGCGAGCGTCACGGCGGCCTCGGCCGGGAGCACTCCGGCCAGCGCGGCGGCGCCCAGCTCACCGACGCTGTGCCCGGCGACCAGCCCGACGTCGTGCATCGGCAGGTGCTCGGCGGCGAGCAGCGCGGCGGCGACCAGCAGCGGCTGGGTGCGGGCGGTGTCCTTGATCTCGTCCGCGTCCGCCCGGGTGCCCAGGTGGATCAGATCCACCCCGGCGAGCGCCGACCACCAGCGCAGACGCGCCTCGGTGCCGGGGAGGTCGAGCCACGGCGCGAGGAAGCCGGGCTTCTGCGAACCCTGTCCGGGGGAGAGTACGGCGAGCACGTGTACGACTCTGACGGATCCCGGCGTGCCGCGCTGTAACGTACGGCACCAAACCGCACTAGAACCTTTAGAGGAAACCTACAAAGATCGCTGGCGATCATCGCCTGTCGGAGACCGCCGGCACCACCGGGTCGAGCCGTCCCACTGTCAGCGCGACCTGCAGCGCGAACGCGTCGCGCGGGGCCAGTGGGGAGAAACCGGTCACCTCGGCGATCCGCTTCAGCCGGTAGCGCACGGTGTTCGGGTGCACGAACAGCGCCCGGGCGGCGCTCTCCAACGTGCCGCCGGCGGCGAAGAACGCGTCGAGCGTCTCCAGCAGCTCACCGCCGGAGCGGGCCAGTGCCGCGTACACGTCGTGGCGCAACCGGCGGCGGGCCTCGGTGTCCCCGGCCAGCGCGCGTTCCGGGAGCAACTCGTCGGCGGCGACCGGGCACGGCGCGGTCGGCCAGGCCGGCGCGGCCCGGAACCCGGCCAGCGCGGCCCGCGCCGACTCGGTGGCCTCGTCCAGGCTGGGCACCGCCGGGCCGACCACCACCGGCCCCTCACCGAAGGCGGTACGCAGCTTCTCCGTGGCCGCCACCGGATCGGCCGCCCCGCCCAGCACGATGACCAGGCGGTCGCCGTGCACGCCGCCGATCACCTCGACGCCGATCCGGCGGGCCTGCCGGTAGACGGTGTGCAGCACGGCCGCGACCTCGCCGCCGGGGGAGCGGCCCACCGCCACCGCCACCGGCGGCGCGTCGGTCCAGCCCAGCGCGGCGGCGCGGCTGGCCAGCACGTCCGGGGAGTCGCCCCGCAGCAGCGCGTCGACAAGCAGCGCCTGCAACCGGGCGTCCCAGGAGCCGCGGCTCTCGGCGGCCCGGGCGTACACCCGCGCGGCGGCGAACGCGATCTCCCGGGAGAAGCGCAGTACCGCCTCCCGCAGCGACTGCTCCTCGCCCGGTACGGCCAGGTCCGACACCTGTTCCTCGACCACGTCGATGGTCACCTTGATCAGCGCCACGGTCTGCTGGAGGCTGATCGAGCGGGCCAGTGCCTGCGGCGCGGCGGCGAAGACCTCGTCCGACACCTCCTGGGTGCGGTCGGTCGCGCCGCCGCCCTGACGCAGCCACTGCACCAGGGAGCGCACGCCGGCCTGGGCGACGAGCATGACCCAGGAGCGCTGGTCGGCGGGCAGCTCACGGAACCACGGCAGCGTCTCGTCCATCCGGGCCACGCTTGCGGTCGCCAGGCCGCCCGCCGCCCGTTCGATGCGGCGCAGCGTCGCCGACGTCTCCGTTCCGCCCGGTTCGCTCACCGCACCAGCCTGACACGGCGTGACCAGCGGATCCACTTCGAGCCGGCGGGCCCGCGGTGGCGTGACGATCTCCACCGGTACGCGCTGACGATCTCGTCCGGCCGGGCCAGTACGGTGTCAGGGCACGCCGGGCCAGACTCCGGCCGGGCGGGCGAGGGCGACGCGTGAGGGGGGCCGGGGATGGCGCAGGGGGAGGCCGAGCACGGTTGCGCCCAGGGTGAGGCCTGCCGGCGGGGCCACGACCAGCCGGCGACAGCCATGCACCCGCGCCGGCAGTGCCTGAACCATCAGGGCGAGCAGCCTGCGGGCCGGGTGCCGGAGCGCGCCGAGGACGAGCCGGGCGTGCCCCGGCAGCGGGCGGCGGAGCCGGCGCACCCGGCCGACGACGAGCCGTCCGACCGGAACTGCCGCAGCGATCTCGCGGGCTGGGCGGGCGCCCATCGGCACGGCGCGGTACGCCCGCGCAACCGCACCACCCGCCGGGAGCGCCCGCCGCGCCGCTGGTGCTGACGCGCCGCCTGCCGGCGTGACGGGGTGCGGCCGGGCCGGACAGCCGCGGGCCGTGCCGTGCCGCGCCTCAGCGCGTGCGGCGGCGGACCAGCAGCGCGATGCCGGCCAGCCCGGCGGTGATGACGACCACGATGCCCACGTTGAGCAGCAGCAGCCGCTGGAGTTCGCCGAGCGCGGTGTCGATGTTCTGCACCGGGTCGAGCGCCTCCTCCGGAAGCACACGCTCGCCGCCGCCGATGCCGCCGGCGAGCGTGTCGAACTGCGCCGGCATCGGCACGCCCACCGAGCGCAGCGTCTCGGGCATGTTGAGCCGGCCGAAGAACCAGCCGGCGCGGGTGCTGCTCAGGTCCGGCTGCTTGCCCGGCCGGTAGATCCGGGGACCGCCCTTGGCCAGCGGGAACAGGTCGTAGGTGCGCTGCGGGCCGGCGGCGGCGAGCACCACCACCGTGTACTTCGGACCGAGGTCCTTGGCGGCCGGGCCGCGCAGCTGACCGGTCGTGCCGAGCCACTTGACCTGGTCGACCACCAGGTTGACCTCGTTCGGGCTGACGTCGGCGCGCAGCTTCAACGGCGCGTCGAGCCGCTCGCCGGTGATGTCGACGCCGGTCGGGGCCGGCTTGGGCTTCGGCGCGGCCTGAACCGCTGCCGTGCCGGCCAGGGCCAGCGTGCACGCCAGAGCCGCCATGCTCCCGGTCACGGCGACGAGTAACCGTCTCACCCTTCGGACCATCGCCGCCTCCTCGCCCCGTTCGATGGCTGGCTTCCGCTGCAGGTCACACTGGACCGGTGTCCACCACAAAGACTCCGCAGAACGGCGCTCGGTTGCAGCTGGTGGAAGAGTATTTGGAACTATCTGCGAGCTGAGACCGACCAACGAGCGGTCGATGATCATCGGCCGGATCCTACCCGGACGGAGGGAACCATGGGGGGCAGGGTCGCCCGTGTGACACGTACCTGGACGGTCGTGCTCGGGGTGGTGGCGGCGTTCGCGCTGCTGCCGGCCGCGCCGGCCGCCGCGCACAACTCGCTGACCGGCAGCGACCCGCGCGACGGGGCCCGGCTGGCCGCCGCGCCGGAGCGGATCGAGCTGCGCTTCCTCGCCACGCCGAAGGAGGCGACCACCGAGGTCACCGTCACCGGGCCGGACAACGTGGCCGCGACCGGCGGCGCGCCGACCTTCTCCGGCAAGCGCGTGATCGTGCCGTTCCGGCCGGGCGCGGCCGGCCTCTACATCGTGACCTACCGGCTGGCCTCCGACGACGGACACCCGATCAAGGGGGAGGTCCGGTTCACCCTGACCACCGGCACCCCGGCGGAGTCGCCGTCGGCGACCGTGCCGCCCACCAGCGCCGCCCCCGCGACTTCCGCCGCTCTGCCCACCAGCGCGGCGCCGAGCCCGACCCCGGCCGCCGCCGGAGCGGACGACGACGGCGGTACGGGCTGGCTGTGGGCGGCCGGCGCGGTGGTGGTGCTCGCGGCGCTGGGCGGCGGGCTGCTGCTGCGCCGCCGGGCCACCCGCCGGTGATCGTGGCCAGCGCGCTCGACCACTCTGCGTGACACTGCCGGCGCAATGATCGCCGAAAACGCATATGCCTCTGAGTCATAATCATGACTCAGAGGCATATCGCTCAATCGACGTACCGCTCTCCGGCCACGACACGCCCGAGCGTCGGAACCGGCGCCGTGCCTGCGGCTCAGACCAGGCGTACGCGGGCGGCGCGCAGCCGGGTCAGCGTACGGTCGCGGCCGAGCACCTCCAGCGACTCGAACAGCGGCAGGCCGACGGTGCGCCCGGTGACCGCGACGCGTACCGGCGCCTGTGCCTTGCCGAGCTTCAGCCCGCGCTCCGCGCCGACCGCCTCCAGCGTGGCCTTCAGCGACTCGGCGTCCCAGGACTCCAGCGCCTCGAACGCGACGATCGCCGCGTCCAGCAGGTCGGCGGCGCCCTCCTTCATCGCCTTGGCCCAGGCCGCCTCGTCGATCAGCGGGTCGGCCAGGAACAGGAAGTCGACGTTCGGCACGATCTCGCTGAGCACCGCGATCCGGGTCTGCGCCAGCGGGGCCACCGCCGCGAACGCGGCCGGGTCGAACTCGTCGGGCTGCCACGGCGGCGGGGCGATGGTCCCGGTGCCGGTGAGCCACGGCCGGCACGCCTCGACGAAGTCCGCCACCGGCAGCGCCCGGATGTAGTCGCCGTTGAACGCGCGCAGCTTCTTCTCGTCGAAGAACGCCGGGGACGGGTTGACCTCGTCCAGCCGGAACTCCTCCTCGATCACCGACCAGGGCACGATCTCCCGGTCGCCCGAGGGCGCCCAGCCCAGCAGCATCAGGTAGTTGCGCATCGCGTCGGCGAGGTAGCCCTCGTCCCGGTACGCCTCCAGCGCGACCTTGTCCCGCCGCTTGGACAGCTTCTGCCGCTTCTCGTTCACCACCACCGGCACGTGCGCCCAGACCGGCGGCTTGACGCCGAGCGCGTCCCACAGGAGTTGCTGCTTCGGGGTGTTCGGCAGGTGCTCCTCGGCCCGGATCACATGGGTGATCCCCATCGACATGTCGTCGACCACGTTCGCCAGCAGGAACACCGGGGAGCCGTCGCCGCGGGCGATGACGAAGTCCTCGATCAGCTTGTTCTCGAACGTCGGCTCGCCGCGGACCAGGTCGACGACCACTGTCTCGCCCTCGTCCGGCGTACGGAAGCGCAGTGCCCGGCCCTCGCCCGGCTCCAGGCCGCGGTCCCGGCAGAAGCCGTCGTAGCCGCGCTGCTGCGGCCCGGTACGCGCCTGCACGTCCTCGCGGGTGCAGTCGCAGTAGTAGGCCCGGCCGCCCTCGTACAGCCGCTGCGCGGCGGCCCGGTGCTCGCCCGCGTAGGAGGACTGGAAGTACGGGCCCTCGTAGCTGCCCCGGGCGATGCCGATCCAGTCGAGCGCGGAGAGGATGCCCTCGGTCCACTCGGGCCGGTTACGCGCCGCGTCGGTGTCCTCGATGCGCAGCACGAACACCCCGCCCTGCTGCTTGGCGAAGATCCAGTTCTGCAGCGCCGAACGGGCGCCGCCGACGTGGAACATACCGGTCGGGGAAGGGGCGAAGCGTACACGTACCGTCACGCCCCCCAGCCTACGGCGGACCGCGACGGGTTTCCGGCAGGGGGCCGGGTCAGGGCACCGACTTGATCTTCACGACCAGGGCGCTGCCGAGCAGGGTGACCGCCGCGGTGACCGCGTACAGCGTCGGGTAGCCGCCGAGGTGCACGACGATCGGCGCGGACAGCGCCGGACCGAGCACCTGCGGCGCCGAGTTGGCGATGTTGATCACGCCGAGGTCCTTGGCCCGGTCGGTGGCGGCGGGCAGCACCTGCGTGATCAGCGCGGCGTCCACCGACAGGTAGACGCCGTACCCGGCGCCGAGCAGCAGCGCCGCGACGATCGCCATCGGCCAGGTCGGTGCCGCCGCCAGCAGCGTCGCTGCCACCGCCATGATCAGCCCGGAAGTGATCACGAAGACCTTGCGCCGGCCGGAGCGGTCGGACATGCGTCCGGCGACCACTGCGGTGAGCATCATGCCCACCGTGTAGAGCAGGATCAGCACCAGCAGGGAACCCTCGGGGTCGGCCACCCGTACCCCGTCGGTGAGGAAGTAGAGCAGGTAGAGCGTGCCCAGCGCGTTGCCGGTCTGCACCAGGAACCGGGTGAACCAGGCCCAGGCGAAGTCGGGATGGCGGCGCGGGCTGATCCACATCGAGGCGAACAGCGAGCGCAGCCGCAGCGGGGAGCGGTGCTCCCGGGGCAGGTGGTCGTCCTGGGTCAGCAGCGCGAACGGCAGCGACAGCAGCAGCACCGCGAGCGCGATCGCCGCGTACCCGGCGGCGTTGCCGGTGACCACGGCGGTCACCAGCACCGCGCCGAGCACCAGGCCCAGCGCCTGCGGGATGCCCACCCAGCCGGACACGCCGCCGCGCTGCGCCACCGGCACCCGGTCCGGGATCGCGGCGGTGAGGCTCGCCAGCATCGCGTTGAAGCAGACCTGCGCCGCGACCCAGGCCACCGCCACCCCGGCGATCGTGTTCTGCCGGGCCAGCAGCACCAGGGCGAGCGCGCCGACCACCGCGCCGAGCGCGGTCCAGACGTGCCGGCGGCCGAAGTGCCGGTTGGCCAGCCGCAGCGAGGTGCGGTCGGACAGCGCCCCGGCGAGCGGGTTCGCCAGCACCGCGGCGAGCGCGCCGATACCGGTGACCACCGCCAGCATGGCCTCCTTGTCGGCCGGGGCGATCCGTTCCACCTGCTGCGGCAGCAGCACCTGGATCGGGGTGAAGAACGCCATCCAGACGCCCAGGTTGGCCGCGAAGATCAGCGCGATCCAGCCCCGCCGTACCGGGACGGTCGGCTCCGCGAGCGCCGCCGGCAGCGACGCCGGCGTCGGGTTGACGGTGGTCACCGCCGGACCAGATCCCGGAACCAGGTGTACGACGACTTCGGCGTCCGCTGCTGCGTGGCGAAGTCGACGTGCACCAGGCCGAACCGCTTGGTGAAGCCCTCGGCCCACTCCCAGTTGTCCAGCAGGGACCAGACGAAGTACCCGGTCACCGGCACGCCCCCGGCCATCGCCTCGCGCACCGCGCGGATGTGCCCGTCCAGGTACGCGATCCGCTCCGGGTCGTGCACCCGGCCGTCGGCGTCCGGCGCGTCGTCGTACGCGCAGCCGCTCTCGGTGACCTGGATCGGCGGCAGCGCGTCGCCGTACCGCTCGTGCAGCAGGAGCAGCAGCTCCCGCAGGCCGTCCGGGGCCACCGGCCAGTCGAACGCGGTACGCGGGTAGCCCTCCAGCGGCACGATCTCGAACGGCAGCGGCGAGTCCGCCTCGGGCGCCCGGATGCCGGTCGGGTTGTAGTAGTTCACGCCGAGCACGTCGATCGGGGCGGCGATGACGTCCAGGTCGCCGTCGCGCACCACGCCCGGGTCGGGGCCGAGCGCGTCCGGGTAGCCGCGTCCGAGCAGCGGATCGGTGAACAGCCGGTTGTGCAGCGCGTCGTACGCCGCGGCGGCGGCCCGGTCCGCGTCGGTGTCGCCGGCCAGGCGCACCGGGGAGTAGTTGTTGGCGATCGCCACCGGGGACGTGCTGCGGGCGCGCAGCGCGGCGACCGCGAGGCCGTGCCCGAGGAGCTGGTGGTGGGCCACCGGGAAGGCGTCGAACAGCAGCGTGCGGCCGGGCGCGTGCTCGCCCGTGCCGTGGCCGAGGCTCATGTGGATGAACGGCTCGTTGAGCGTGATCCAGAGCTTCACCCGGTCGCCGAGGCGGGCCGCGGTCAGGTCGGCGTACTCGGCGAAGCGGGCTGCGGTGTCCCGGTTGAGCCAGCCACCGGCGTCCTCCAAGGCCTGCGGCAGGTCCCAGTGGAACAGCGTGGCGACCGGGTCCATACCGGCGGCGAGGAGTCCGTCCACCAGCCGGTCGTAGAAGTCCAGCCCGGCGGCGTTCGCCGGGCCGGTACCCGCCGGCTGGATCCGGGGCCAGGCGATCGAGAACCGGTACGCGGACACCCCCAGCCCGGCCAGCAGCGCGGTGTCCTCGGCGTACCTGTGGTAGTGGTCGCACGCCTGGTCGCCGGTGCTGCCGTCGGCGATCCGGCCCGGGTCGTGGGCGAACGTGTCCCAGATGGACGGACCGCGTCCGTCGACCGAGGTCGCGCCCTCGATCTGGTACGCGGAGGTGGAGACCCCCCAGCGGAAGCCGGCGGGGAACTCGGGCATCGGCGCGGTCGTCAAGTCACCCTCCAGAACGTGAAGCGTGCTCGCGACTCTAGGGCTCCGCGGACCGACGCGCCATAGGCCGAGATGACTGGGTGGCGCAAGGGAGTTCGGCGTGTCTTTTCCGAACCCGTCCGCTTAAGTCCGATTTACACATAGAGTGCCAAATATCGCGGATGTGATTTAAGTGGGGGAAAGATACTCATGATCCTCGTGGAACGAAGCGCGCACGTGGCGGCGCCGGTGGATGTGGTCTGGGACGTCGTGCAGCGCGCCGAGCAGCTGCCGGCCTGGCTGGCGGGAGTCCGCGCGGCCGAGGTCCTGTCCGGGGAGGGATTCGGGCGGCGGCAGCTGGTCCAGGCAGGACGCGGCGCCGCGCACGAGGCCGAGGTGATCGCCTTCCAGGAGCCGACCCTGATCGGCTGGCGCGAACGCGCGAAGGGTGCCGGCGCCCGGGCCGAGGCGCGCACCGAGATCTACGTCCAGCTGACCCCGGACGAGGAGGGCGGCGGCACCGTCGTACGCCTGATCGTCGTGCGGTGGCCCGCCGGACCCGTCAAGGCGGCCCTGCTCCGGCTCGGCCTGCGCCGGGTCGGCGCCGACCTGGAGGACTCGCTGGCCCGGCTGACCGACCTGGCCGCCGTCGGCTGACCGAGCCCGTCCCGGCGTCGCCCGCGATGGTGACGGCCCGGCGTTCCCGCCAGGGACGCCGGGCCGTCGTCGCATCGGGGGACGAGAAGGGCCCGGCGCGCCTGGCGCCGGGCCCTTCTCGCGTGAGGCGTACTAGCTGTCGCCGCCGGTCTCGCCGACCGGGGCGGCGTTGACGTCGTCCAGCGCGTACTTGCGGGCCGCGTCGGCCGGCACGTGCGCCGGCACCACGCCGCGCAGCGCGAGCTGGCGCAGCGTGGCCACCGCCACCGACTCGGCGTCCACGTGGAAGTGGCGGCGCAGCGCGTGCCGCGTGTCCGACATGCCGAACCCGTCGGTGCCGAGCGAGGTGTAGTCCCCGGGTACCCAGCGGGCGATCAGGTCCGGTACCGCGCGCATCCAGTCGCTCACCGCGACCTTCGGCCCGTCGGCGTCGGCCAGCTTCCGCGCGATGTACGGCACCCGCGGCTCCTCGCCCGGGTTGAGCAGGTTGTGCTCCTCGCACTCCACCGCGTCGCGGCGCAGCTCGGTCCAGGACGTCACCGACCACACGTCGGCGGACACGCCCCAGTCCTCGGCGAGCAGCTGCTGGGCCTTGAGCGCCCACTGCATGCCGGTGCCGGAGGCGAGGATGTTCGCCTTCGGCGCGTCGTCGCCGACCTGCGGCGCGGGGGAGTAGCGGTGGATGCCCTTGACGATGCCCTCGACGTCCACGCCCTCCGGCTCGGCCGGCTGGAAGATCGGCTCGTTGTAGACGGTGAGGTAGTAGAAGATGTTCTCCTGCGCCTCGCCGTACATCCGGTGCAGGCCGTTCTCCACGATGTGCGCCAGCTCGAAGGCGAACGCCGCGTCGTAGGAGACCACCGCCGGGTTGGTGGCGGCGAGCAGCAGCGAGTGGCCGTCCTCGTGCTGGAGGCCCTCACCGTTGAGCGTGGTCCGGCCGGCGGTCGCGCCGAGCACGAAGCCCCGAGCCATCTGGTCCGCCGCCGCCCAGAACCCGTCGCCGGTGCGCTGGAAGCCGAACATCGAGTAGAAGATGTACAGCGGGATCATCGGCTCGCCGTGGGTGGCGTACGCCGTGCCCGCGGCGGTGAAGGAGGCCACCGACCCGGCCTCGTTGATCCCCTCGTGCAGGATCTGGCCGGTCGTCGACTCCTTGTAGGACAGGAACAGGTCCCGGTCGACGGCGGTGTAGCGCTGGCCGTGCGGCGAGTAGATCTTCTGGGTCGGGAACAGCGAGTCCATACCGAAGGTACGGGCCTCGTCCGGGATGATCGGCACCCAGCGCTTGCCGAACTCCTTGTCCTTCATGATGTCCTTGAGCAGGCGGACGAACGCCATCGTGGTGGCGACCTTCTGCTTGCCCGACCCGCGCTTGACGTCCGAGAACCGCTCGCTGCCCGGGATGGCCAGCGTCTTGCGCGCGGTGCTGCGCGTGGGCAGGTAGCCGCCGAGCTGCTGCCGCCGGTCCTTCAGGTACGCGATCTCGTCCGACTTCTCGCCCGGGGTGTAGTACGGCGGGAGGTACGGGTTCTCCTCCAGCTGCTTGTCCGGGATGTCCAGGTAGAGGCGGTCGCGGAAGAGCTTCAGGTCCTCCAGCGTCAGCTTCTTCATCTGGTGCGTGGCGTTGCGGCCCTCGAAGTGCGAGCCGAGCGTCCAGCCCTTGATCGTCTTGGCGAGGATCACCGTCGGCTGGCCGGTGTGCTCCATCGCCGCCTTGTAGGCCGCGTAGAGCTTGCGGTAGTCGTGGCCACCCCGCTTGAGGTTCCAGATCTCGTCGTCGGTCAGCCCTTCGACCATCTTGCGGGTCCGCGGGTCGCGGCCGAAGAAGTGCTCCCGCACGTACGCCCCGGACTCCGCCTTGTAGGTCTGATAGTCACCGTCGGGCGTGGTGTTCATCAGGTTGACCAGCGCGCCGTCGGTGTCCGCGGCGAGCAGCGGGTCCCACTCGCGGCCCCAGACGACCTTGATGACGTTCCAGCCGGCGCCCCGGAAGAACGCCTCCAGCTCCTGCATGACCTTGCCGTTGCCGCGGACCGGTCCGTCCAGGCGCTGGAGGTTGCAGTTGATCACGAAGGTGAGGTTGTCCAGCTCCTCGCGGGCGGCCACGCCGATCGCGCCGAGCGACTCGACCTCGTCCATCTCGCCGTCGCCCAGGAACGCCCAGACGTGCTGCTGGGAGGTGTCCTTGATGCCGCGGTGCTGCAGGTAGCGGTTGAACCGCGCCTGGTAGATGGCGTTCAGCGGGCCGAGGCCCATCGAGACGGTGGGGAACTCCCAGAAGTCCGGCATCAGCCGCGGGTGCGGGTACGACGGCAGCCCGCCACCGGGGTGCGACAGCTCCTGCCGGAACCCGTCGAGCTGGTTCTCGCTGAGCCGGCCCTCCAGGAACGCCCGCGCGTACATGCCGGGGGAGGCGTGACCCTGGTAGAAGATCTGGTCGCCGCCGCCGGGGTGGTTCTTGCCCCGGAAGAAGTGGTTGAAGCCCACCTCGTAGAGGGACGCCGAGCTGGCGAACGTCGAGATGTGCCCGCCGACGCCGATCTCCGGGCGCTGCGCCCGGTGCACCAGCATCGCGGCGTTCCACCTGATGTACGCCCGCAGCCGCCGCTCGACGTGCTCGTCACCCGGGAACCACGGTTCGCGCTCCGGCGGGATCGTGTTGATGTAGTCGGTGGTGGTCAGTGACGGCACCCCGACCTGCCGCTCGCGGGCCCGCTCCAGCAGGCGCAGCATGACGTACCGGGCTCGCTTTGTCCCGCGCTCGTCGATGACACCGTCGAGTGACTCGACCCATTCGCTGGTCTCTTCAGGGTCGATGTCCGGAAGCTGGCTCGGCAGACCAGCGGTGATCACCGGGCGCTTGCGTTCCGTAGCCACAGGCGTTCCCTCGGTTTCGTGTGGGATAGGTCTCTAGCGCCATCCTGCCCCCTGGTGGCGCGTGTCGTCACCTCTCCCACCCCCAGACGCGACGCTCAACACAGGTACCCATCAGTAACTTTGCGCGATCACCGGATGCGCTATCGGCGGACGCGGCGGGGAACCGGGCACTGCGGCAGAATGCGCCGTATGCGCAGTGAGGTGATCACCGTCCGGACCGGCTCCCGTCCGACCGTCCGGGACATCACGAGCGAGGCCGAACGGTTCGTCTCCGGCGCCGGCGACGGACTGCTGCACGTCTTCGTCCCGCACGCCACCGCCGGGCTGGCGATCATCGAGACCGGCGCCGGGTCCGACGACGACCTGCTGCGGGCGCTCGACGACCTGCTCCCCACCGACGACAGATGGCGGCACCGGCACGGCTCGGCCGGGCACGGCCGCGACCACGTGCTGCCGGCGTTCGTGCCGCCGTACGCGACGCTGCCGGTGCTCGGCGGGCGGCTCCAGCTCGGCACCTGGCAGTCGATCTGCCTGGTCGACACCAACGGCGACAACCCCGACCGCCAGGTCCGCTTCTCGTTCCTGGCCGGCCGCGCCGTCACGGGCGGACCGTCTCCGCCTCCACCGTCTGCCGGCCCTGGTCGACGCCGGGGGCGGCGGTGCGCGCCGCGGCCGGCGGCCGGTCGTACGTCAGGTTCAACCCGGGTACGCGGTCCTCGATCACGAACCGGGCCCGGGTGTACGCGGGCGCGTCCGGCCGGCTCACATACGGCAGCACGTCGAAGTCGGCGGTCAGCTCGGTCGGGGTGATCGTGGTGCGGACGTACCCCCGAAGGTTGTTCTGGAAGCGCAGGTGCGGGTTGAACGCCAGCCACGGGTGCGAGCCGGTCGGCGAGTCGGCGCCGTCGCCGGTCGAGGTGATCGACGAGCAGACCAGCTCGCTGCCGACGGTGCGCGAGGTCGGGTCCGCGTAGTCCAGCTTCAGGTCACTGGCCCAGTGCGCGTGCACGTCGCCGGTGAGCACCACCGGGTTGCGTACACCGGCGGCTGTCCAGCCCCTGGTGATCCGGTCCCGGGAGGCCACGTACCCGTCCCAGGCGTCCATGCTCGTCACCGTGAGCGGGCCGGAGTTGTTGTCCCGCTGGGCGAAGAACACCTGCTGGCCGAGCAGGTCCCAGCGGGCCTCGGAACGGCGGAAGCCGTCCAGCAGCCACGCCTCCTGGGCGGCGCCGGTGATCGAACGGGCCGGGTCGGACGCTTCCGCACAGCTCCGGTAGCCGTCGCCGCACGCCTGGTCGTCCCGGTACTGCCGGGTGTCGAGCATGTGGAAGGTGGCCAGCCGGCCCCAGCGCACCCGCCGGTAGAGCTGCATGTCGATGCCGCGCGGGATCGAGGTGCGGCGCAGCGGCATGTTCTCGTAGTACGCCTGGAAGGCCGCCGCCCGCCGGGCGAGGAAGTCCGGATCCGGCGCCTCGGGCACCTCGTCGGCCCAGTTGTTCTCCACCTCGTGGTCGTCGAAGACCACCACCCAGGGCGCGACCGAGTGCGCCGCCTGGAGGTCGGGGTCGGTCTTGTACTGGGCGTGCCGCTGCCGGTAGTTCGCCAGCGTGCGGGTCTCCGGGCCCTCGTGGTCGCGCGGGTTGCCCCCTGGGACGGTGTAGGTGTCCGGCGCGTACTCGTACTGGTAGTCGCCGAGGTGCAGGATCAGCTCCGGCTCGGTCTCGGCCAGCCGCCGGTACGCGGTGAAGTAGCCGTGCTCGTACTGCGAGCAGGAGGCGAAGCCCATCGCGAGGGCGGACGGCATCAGCCACGGCGCCGGCGCGGTGCGGGTGCGCCCGGCCGGGGACAGCCAGCGCTCCGCCCGGAACCGGTAGAAGTACTCCCGTCCGGGCAGCAGGCCGCCCAGTTCGACGTGCACGCTGTGCGCCGACTCCGCCCGGGCCAGGGCCACGCCGCGGCGCACCACGTGCCGGAAGCGCTCGTCGGCGGCCACCTCCCAGGCCACCGGCACGGTCCGCGACGGCATGCCGCCCAGACCGTCCTCGGCCAGCGGCTCCGGCGCCAGCCGGGTCCAGAGCACGAAGCCCTCGTGGTCGGGGTCGCCGGAGGCCACGCCGAGCGTGAACGGGTCGCGGCGCAGCGGGCCGGGCGACGCGGCGGCGG
>NZ_JBXUOV010000072.1:0-28236 GCF_057196585.1 Micromonospora sp. ATLC20 | reverse complement strand
TCCTTGCCGTCCTTGCCCCACTCGCCCTTGTCCGGGCCCCACTCGCCACGGTCGCGGCCTTCCTGGCCACGGTCCTTGCCGTCCTTGCCGTCGTCGTGCGAGTCGTTGCCGGCGTTCTGCGGCGCGGCGGCGTGGTTGTCCGCCACCGGTTCGGTGCCGGACTTGTCGTCGCGGGCGGCGAGCCCGCCGAGCGCCGCCAGCCCGACGACGCCGGTCAGCCCGGCCACGCCGGTGGCGACCCAGAGCGCCCGCCGTTTGCTCGTCCGCGGCGGGGGCGCCATCGGAGCGCCGCCGTCGGGTGTCGTTACGTCGTTCGACATGAGAGCCCTTTCGGTTCTTCCCAAACGGGTCGCACCGCCCCAGGCCGGGCGACCAGCTACAAACCGGTTGTAGCCTCTGATCAGCACCGTATGAGAAGGTTCCTCGCGAGGAAGACGTATCCGAAAAAAGCCCGCATTCCTCCCACGAACGGCGGTCGGTGACCAACCACGTCAGGGGGACCGCAACGGCCCAGACGGCGGCGGGCCCCACCACCCGCCGTCGAGGCGCGGTGATGGGGCCCGAAGGAGTTCGCGGCCGCGGGGATCAGCCGGGCAGGCGGGGGCCCGCCTCACGCTGCTCGGCCAGCCAGGTCTCCACCTCGGCGGAGGCGCGCGGCAGCCCGGCCGACAGGTTCACCGGGCCGTCGGCGGTGACCAGGATGTCGTCCTCGATCCGCACGCCGATGCCCCGCAGCTCCTCCGGGACCAGCTCGTCCTCCGGCTGGAAGTAGAGCCCCGGCTCGACGGTGAGCACGTACCCCTCGCCGAGCGGCCCCTCGCGGTAGGTCTCCTTGCGCGCGTTGGCGCAGTCGTGCACGTCGATGCCGAGCATGTGGCTGGTGCCGTGCAGCGTCCACCGCCGGTAGACCGTGGAGTCCGGGTCCATCGCCTCGTCCACGCTCACCGGCAGCAGCCCGAGATCCTTCAGCGCCTCGGCCAGCACCCGCATCGAGGCCAGGTGCACGTCCCGGAACGCCACACCCGGCCGGCACATCTCGATGCCGGCCTGCTGCGCGGCGTACACCGCGTCGTAGACCTGACGCTGCAACGGCGTGAACCGGCCGTCGACCGGCAGCACCCGGGTCACGTCGGCGGTGTAGAGGTTGCGGTTCTCCACGCCCATGTCCATCAGCAGCAGCTCACCCGGACGGGTCGCGCCGTGGTTGTGCACCCAGTGCAGGATCGTGGCGTGCTCGCCGGCCCCGACGATCGAGCCGTAGCCGACGTCGTTGCCGTCGTGCCGGGCGCGCAGCGCGAAGACACCCTCCAGCAGCCGCTCGGAGACCCCGCGGTCGGCCGGCAGCGCCCGCGCCACGTCCTCGAAGCCGCGCACCGTGGCGTCGCACGCCTCCTGGAGCTGCGCGATCTCCCACTCGTCCTTGACCAGCTTCAGCTCGGCGATCGCGATCGCCAGCTCCCGGTCGCGGCCGGGCTGCCCGTCGGCGCGCGCGCCGTCGTACTGACGCACCGCCGCGTCCACCCGGGCGTCGAAACCGCGGAGCACCCGGGTACGCCCCGGAGCCAGGCCGGCCAGCGCCGCGTCCAGCTCGCTCAGGTCGGCCGTCGGCAGGCCCAGCTCGGTGGACTTCTCCCGCAGCGTCGGCCGGCGGCCCACCCACAGCTCACCGTGGCGGCTGCGGAAGAACTCGTCGGTCACCCGCGACGACCGGGGCCGCATGAACAGCGTGGCCTCGCCGCCCGGCCGCAGCACGAGGACGCTGTCCGGCTCCAGATCGCCGGTCAGGTACGCGAAGTCGCTGCCCGGCCGGAACCGGTGCTCGGTGTCGTTGGCGCGTACCTTCTCGTTGCCGGTGGGGATGACCAGCGTCTCGCCCGGGAAGGCCTCGGCCAGCGCGGCCCGCCGCTTGGCGTGGTTGGGCACCTCCGCGCGCGGGGTGACCGGCAGTTCGGTGTCCCGCCAGCCCTGCCGCATGAACGACAGGAACGCCTCCGGGAAGTCCGGGTCGTGCGACTCCGTGCCGTCCGCCGCCTTGCCCTGCCGGGTCCGCTCCTCGGCCATGATCCGCCCCTCCCTGAGCCTCGTCGCTGGTCCCGACGGTACCGCGCGCACGACAGCGGGAGGTGCCTGCGGTGCCGCGACGGCGGCTTCCGGCGCGTGGAAAGATGGCGGCCATGTGCGGACTCCTGGCCTTCTTCAGCGCGCGCGGCGACGCCGCCGCCCACCGCGACAACATCGCCGGCGCACTGGAGTGCCTGCACCACCGTGGCCCGGACGAGACAGGGGTCGAGGTGGTCGGCGACGCCTCCGGCCGGTACGCGGACGGCGTGTTCGCGCACAAGCGCCTGGCGATCATCGACGTGGCGCTGAGCCACGAGCCCCTGCCGTACGCGGGCGGGCGGTACCTGCTCACCTTCAACGGCGAGATCTACAACTACATCGAGCTGCGCGAGGAGCTGATCCGCGACTACGGCGCCCAGTTCGCCACGAACGGCGACGGCGAGGTGATCGTCGCCGGCTACCACTACTGGGGTGAGCAGGTGCTCACCAAGCTGCGCGGCATGTTCGCGTTCGTGATCTGGGACCGGCAGGAGCGGCGGGCCTTCGGCGCGCGGGACTACTTCGGCATCAAGCCGCTGCACTACCTCCAGACGCAGGACGGCCTCTACCTCGCCTCGGAGAAGAAGGCGCTGCTGCCGTTCGCGCACTCGGCGTACCAGGGCGACGCGGGCATCGACACGGCGAACCTGAGTCACTACCTGACGCTGCAGTACGTGCCCGAGCCGGGCACGCTGCACAAGGGGATCAGCCGGATCGGCTCGGGGGAGTACCTGACCTGGACCCCTGGTGGCCGGATCGAGGTGCGCCGCTGGTACCGGCCGGTGTTCCGGCCGGCCCCGGTCTCCGACGAGCAGCGGCTCTACCACGACATCCGGGAGACGCTGCGGGAGAGCGTCCGGATGCACATGCGCTCGGACGTGCCGGTCGGCTCGTTCCTGTCCAGCGGCATCGACTCCACCGCTGTGGTGGCGCTGGCCCGCGAGTTCAACCCGAACATCCTCACCTTCACCGTCGGCTACGACGTGCCCGGCTACTCCGAGATCGACGTGGCCCAGGACTCGGCCCGGCACCTCGACGTGACCACGATCCCGACCAAGATCGGGCCGCAGGACATGATCGACGCGCTGCCGAAGATCGTCTGGCACCTGGACGACCCGGTCGCCGACCCGGCGCTGGTGCCGCTGTACTTCGTGGCGAAGAAGGCCGCCGAGCACGTCACGGTGGTGCTCTCCGGTGAGGGCGCCGACGAGTTCTTCGGCGGCTACACGATCTACCGGGAGCCGCTGTCGCTCAACGCGGTGAACAGCCTGCCCGACGGCGTGCAGAAGGGTCTGCGCGCGGTGTCGAAGGCGATCCCGCAGGGCGTCAAGGGCAAGAGCTTCCTGGAGCGCGGCACCACCCCGATCGAGGAGCGCTACTACGGCAACGCCCGGATGTTCACCGAGGAGGAGAAGCAGCACCTGCTGCGCCGCTACGACCCCTCGGTGCGCTACACGGACGTGACCGCGCCGATCTACGCCGAGTGCACCGAGCTGGACGACGTCACCAAGATGCAGTACGTCGACCTCTACACCTGGCTGCGCGGCGACATCCTGGTCAAGGCCGACCGGATCTCGATGGCGCACTCGCTGGAGGTGCGGGTGCCGTTCCTGGACCGGGAGGTGTTCAACGTCGCCGCCGGCATCCCGGTCGACCTGAAGCTGCCGCCGCGCTCCGAGGCCACCAAGTACGCGATGCGCCAGGCGCTGCAGGGCGTCGTGCCGCCGGCCATCGTGAACCGCAAGAAGCTGGGCTTCCCGACCCCGACCCGGGTCTGGCTGCGCGGCGAGATGTACGAGTGGGCGCGGCACGTGCTGTCCACCTCGGGCGCGGGTGACCTGATCGACCTGTCGTACGCGATGCGCCTGCTGGAGGAGCACAAGCGGGAGGAGGCGGACCACTCCCGCAAGGTGTGGACCGTGCTGATCTTCTGCATCTGGCACGCCATCTTCGTGGCCAAGACGCTCGACCCGGGCATCCAGCGCAACCAGTCCGCGCTGCTCACCAAGCCGGTCGTCGGCAGCATGGTCCGCTGACGCGAGCGTGACGAGACCGGGCCCCCGGGGTGTTCCCCGGGGGCCCGGCCCGTTACGGGATCACCTGCCGGTGCAGGTGACAGTCGGCAGGGTGTTGGTGCCGGAGAAGTTCGCGGTGAAGCCGAACGTGGTGGTGCCCTCCGGCGGGACGCTGCCGTTGTAGGCGGCGTTGGAGACGCTCACCGACGCCCCGCTGCCGCTCAACGTGCCGTTCCACACCTGGTTGATGGTCTGGCCGCTGGGCCAGGTCCAGTTCGCGGTCCACCCGGAGTAGGTCCGGGTGCTGTGGTTCATGATCGTCACTTCGCCCTGGAAGCCGCCACCCCAGGCGGTGACCACCTTGTACACCGCCATGCAGGAGCCGGCCGGCATGGTCGGGCTGGTCGTCACCGGCGGAGGTGAGGTCGGCGGCGCGGTGGTCGGGGGCGCGGTCGTCGGCGGCGCGGTGGTCGGCGGCGCGGTCGTCGGAGGGTTGCTGCCGCCCGAGCCGATCCCGGTCACCTCGCCGTTGCCGCCGTCGAACGTCACGTCCGAGCAGCCGAAGAAGTTCTCCTGGCTGTCCGAGCGGACCCAGCGCGAGTAGATGATGTGCCGGCCGCTCTTGTTCGACGGCAGGTTGCCGGTGAAGTAGTAGTGACCGTCGTTGGTGCCGACCGCGCCGCGTTGCGGCGGGTTGGTCACCTGCAGGAACGGCTGCTCCTCCAGGTCGCTCCAGGCCAGCGGCCGGTTCGGGCTCCAGCTGTCCTTGGTCACGTAGAAGTAGAACGTGCCCGGGTGGTGGGCCCAGTTGCTGTACCGGAACTCCATCGACCGGCCCGCCGTCAGGTGGGTGATCGGCCAGTCGTTGCGCGCCGCGTCGTACCCGCTGAAGTTGGGGTTGCCGCCGCTGCACAGCTTGCCGTCGGGGATGAACCCGACGGTCCGCCCGCCAGCGTCGGAGCGCAGCACGCTGAACCAGTTGTACAGCGAGTTCGCCCCGTTCGCGGCCACCGCCGACGAGCAGGCGGGGTTGTTCGGCCGGATCTCACCGGTTCCGGTGAGGCCGTCCTTCCAGCACAGGTAGGTGCGGGCGCCCGGCGTCATGGCCGCGCCGTGTGCGGCCGCCGGTCCGGAGTGGGTGGCCAGGGCGAACGCGCCCAGGGCCAGGGTGGCGGCCGCGGTGAGCAACGCGGCCGTACGGGATCGGTGCACGGGGATCTCCTGACTCGCGGAGCGTGGCCCGGTTCGGCCCGCCCCGCTGCGACGAGCGGATGCGACGATCGCGGTGCCCGCGCCCGGTCGGCGTGCGGCCGGGGCCGTCTGCGGGCGCGCACCGCTTGCGGTCCGTTGCCACGGACCGTGGATGCCCTCGCGTCGGATCGACCCGGCGGCCGGCGACGCGGCAGCCCCCCGCGTCGTTACCCGGCATCGCCATCCCACCACGTCCGCACGCCGCCCGCAATAGGCGGCGCTCGATGCCCGGGTCCCGGCGCGCGGTGGCACCGGCATGCGACAGGATCGGGGGGAGGACGACGAGGGGAGCCAGGATGGGGTACGCGGTGGTGCTCGGCGAGGCGCTGGTGGACCTGCTCGACGCCGAACACGACGGAGAACCCGTCTACCGGCAGGCGATCGGCGGCGGCCCGCTCAACGTGGCGGTGGCGGTCGCCCGGCTCGGCGGAGACGCGCGGTTCGTCGGGTCGCTCGGCGACGACGCGCTGGCCGGACGGATCCGCGCCTTCCTCACCGGCGCCGGGGTGGACGTGAGCGGGACGGTGACGGTGCCGGCGCCGACAGCGCTGGCAGTGGCCACGTTCGCCGGCGCGGAGCCGGACTTCCGCTTCTACGGCGAACCCCGCTCGTACGCGCTGCTCGGCCCGGACGACCTGGACGTGGCGCTGGTCGAGGGCGCGGACGTGCTCTACTGCGGCTCTATCGTGCTGCTCGACCCGCCGGTGCTGGCCGCCGCCCGGCGCGCCTGGTCGATCGCGGGCGCGCTGCGGGTGTTCGACCCGAACGTACGGCCCCGCCTGCTCACCGCCCCGGGCGCGCTGGACGGGCTGCGGGCGGTGGTCGCCGAGTTCGCCGCCGCCGCGCACCTGGTCAAGCTCAGCAGCGCCGACGCGCGGCTGCTCTACCCGGACGAGCCGGTCGAGGGCGTCGCCGCGTACCTGCGGGAACTGGGCGCGAGCACGGTCGTGGTCACGCTCGGCGCGGACGGCGCCCTGGTCGCCGCCGGCGACGACGTGGTGCGGGTACCCGCGCCGAAGGTGGACGCGGTGGACGCCACCGGCGCGGGCGACTCGGTGATGGGCGCGCTGGTGGCCGACCTGCTGGCCGCGGGTGAGCCGCTCGACCCGGCCGGGTGGCGGGAGCGGGTCGCGTTCGCGCTGCGGGTGGCGGCGGTGGTGTGCGAGTCACCGGGCGGCGCCACCGCCATGCCCACCCGCACCGCGGTCGCCACCCGCTTCCCGTGACCCGTCCGCCCCGTGCTCAGGCGCGCGGCCGGGCCAGCGTCACGACGGCGGTCAGCGACAGGAACGCGGCGCCGGCCAGCACCACCGCCATCGGCAGCGCGCTGCCCTCGCCGCCGAGCCCGACCAGCGGCGCGGCGAGCGCGCCCACCACCGACTGGATGCCGCCCATCAGCGCGGCAGCGGTGCCCGCGTGCCGGGCGTGCGCGTCC
This sequence comes from Micromonospora sp. ATLC20, assembly GCF_057196585.1. Classification (NCBI taxonomy): domain Bacteria; kingdom Bacillati; phylum Actinomycetota; class Actinomycetes; order Micromonosporales; family Micromonosporaceae; genus Micromonospora; species Micromonospora sp. ATLC20. The sequence continues at coordinate 21,435 of NZ_JBXUOV010000072.1, read as the reverse complement.
AGCGCCAGCGCGGTGCTGTTCGGCATCACCATGCCGAGCGAGCCGACGAAGGCGAACAGCGCCACCGCCGTCACGACCAGGCTGCCCGCCAGCGCGCCGCTCAGCACGCCGATCGCGGTGCCCAGGCCGACCACCAGCGTGGTGACCAGCAGCCGGCGCGGCGTGAAGCGGTCGAGCAGCCGGGCGTTCGCCTGCCCGACCGCCACCAGGGCGAGCGCGTTGACGCCGAAGATCACGCTGAACACGGCCGCGGAGACGCCGAAGACGTCCTGGAACACGAACGACGACCCGGAGATGTACGCGAACAGTCCGGCGAACGCGAAGCCCTGCGTCAGCGCGTACCCGAGGTAGACCCGGTCGGCGAGCAGCGACCGCATGGTCCGGACGGTGGCCCCCAGGCCACCGGTGCTGCGGCGCTCGGGCGGCAGCGTCTCCGGCAGGCGCAGCGCGACGGCGACGGCGAGCACCGCCCCGATGACGGCGAGGGCCACGAAGACGGCCCGCCACGAGCCGAACCGTAGTACCAGGCTGCCCACGCCCGGCGCCGCCACCGGTGCCACGCCGAAGACCAGGGTGAGCCGGGAGAAGTACTTCGCGGCGTCCCGTCCCGAGTAGAGGTCGCGGACCACCGCGCGGGCGACCACCACGCCCATGCCGCCGGCGACGCCCTGGGCGAACCGCGCGGCTGCGAGCAGCGGGGCGTTCGGCGCCGCGGCGCACGCCAGCGCCAGCACGGTGTACGCGACCACGCCGACCAGCACCGGACGGCGGCGCCCCCAGCGGTCACTGAGTGGACCGGTGACGAGCTGTCCCAGGGCGAGACCGATCAGGCAGGTGGTCAGCGAGAGCTGGATGCCGGCCTGGTCGGCGCCGAGGTCGCGGGTCATGGCCGGGAACGCCGGCAGGTACATGTCCAGCGACAGCGGGCCGATCGCGGTGAGCGTGCCGAGCAGCACCAGCAGCGTCACGCCGCCGGTGGACGCGGTGGTGCGGTCGGCGGCCGGGCGCGCGGCGGTCGGCGCGGCGTTGCTCACGAGTGGGTACCCCCTGGATCCGGTGCGTCCGGGTACCTTACATCTGTAGTCAGAACTATTGCGATGTGAGGCGGGTGACTCCGTGGCGACGAACGAGCAGGTCGCGCGCGTCGGAGCGGTCGTGGGGGAGCTGCACCGCCTCCTGCGCCGGCGGACCGGGGCGCGGGTCGGACGCGACCCGCTGCCCGAGGCGCAGGTGGAGTTGCTGCTGCTGGTCCGGGAGACGCCCGGGATCAGCGGCAAGGAGGTGGCCCGGCGCCTCTGCACCGCGCCCAACACGGTGAGCACGCTGGTCCGCGACCTCACCGACGCCGGGCTGCTGGCCCGTGACCGCGACCCCGGCGACCGCCGCGTGCTGCGGCTGCGCGTGACCGAGGCCGCCCGGGCCCGGATGGCCGACTACGAGACCAACCGCGCCGCGCTGCTCGACGAGGCGCTGGCCGAGCTGGAGCCGCCGGCACGGGCGGCGATCCTGGCCGCCGCCCCGCACCTGGACGCACTGCTCGGCGCCCTGCGGCGACACGCCCGCCCCGGGCCGGCCCCCGGAAACCCGGTGGCCGCGGTGCCGACCCGCCCCGCATGATCACCGGATGGCCCTCCACCAGGACGAGATACCCGTGGACGAGCAGGTCGTCCGGGCGCTGCTGACCGACCAGCGCCCCGAGTGGGCCGCGCTGCCGCTGACCCCGGCCGGCGCCGGGACCGACAACACGATGTACCGGCTCGGCGCCGACCTGCTCGTCCGCCTGCCGCGCACCGCCGAGAAGGCCGGCGCCCTGCGCAAGGAACAGCGGTGGCTGCCCCGGCTCGCACCGCTGCTGCCGTACCGGGTGCCGGAACCGGTGTACGCCGGCGTCCCGGCCGACGCCTTCCCGCTGCCGTGGTCGGTGCAGCGATGGATACCGGGCGACGAGGTCCGGTCCGGCACGGTCGAGGACTGGGCCGCCCTCGGCGCCGACCTGGCCGTGTTCGTCCGGCGCCTGCACGCGACCGACCTGCTCGGCGCGACCCGCGCGGGCCCGCTCAGCGGCTACCGCGGCGGCAGCCTCCGGCCCTGCGACACCTGGATCTCCGCGGCGCTCGACGACTGCCGGACCCTGATCGGCGACGAGACGGACGTCGACACCCTGGTCGGGCTCTGGCGGGACGCCCTCACCCTGCCCGAACCCGCCGCCCCGCACGTCTGGCTGCACGGGGACCTCAAACCCACAAACCTGCTGGTGCACGACGGCCGGCTGCGGGCGGTCATCGACTTCGGCGGCCTCACCGTCGGGCACCCCGACGCCGAACACGCGCCGATCTGGGACCTTCCGCCGCAGGCCCGGCACGCCTACCGGGAGGCGCTCGGCGTGGACGACGTGACCTGGGCGCGGGCCCGCGCCTGGGCGCTCGGGGTGGCGGCCAGTGGCGTCTCCTACTACTGGCACACGTTCCCGGCGTTCGTCGCCGAGTGCCGCAACCGCCTCCGGGAGATCCTGGCCGACGCCGGCTGAAGCAGGCCGCCGGTCAGGCCGTGCCGTCCAGTTCCGCGTAGCCGCGGCGGGCAGCGATCAGGCCCGGCCGGGCGCCGAACGGCGACTCGGCCGCCACCCGCTCCGGCGGGGCGCTGCCGGTGTGCCCGGCGCGGATCAGCCACGCCTGCCGCGCGAGCTGCGCGTGTTGCTCGCGGACGAAGTCCGCGCCGACCGGCTCGCCGTGGCCGGGCACCACCACCGTCGTGGGCGTGGTCAGCCGCAGCAGGTCGGCCAGCGCGTCCGGCCACTTCAGGGGGTACGACTCCTCGAACGCCGGCGGTCCGCTCTGCTCCACCAGGTCGCCCGCGACCAGCACGTCCGCGTCGGGCACGTGCACCACCAGGTCGGCGTCGGTGTGCCCGTGCCCGGGATGGCGCAGCACCACGCGCCGGCCGCCGACGTCGAGCACCGTCTCCTCGTGCACCTCGTGCGTCGGCGCCCGCAGCTCGGTGTGCGCCAGTTCCTCGGCCAGCGCCGGGTGCCCGGCACGCATCTCCTCGTACGCGGCGCGGCGCACCGCGTCGGACCGGTCCCGCAGCGCCGCCGCGGCCTGGGCCTGCGCGTAGATCGCGGTGTCCGGACCGGCCAGCGTGGCGTTGCCGAAGCAGTGGTCGAAGTGGTGGTGCGTGTTCACGATCGTCCACGGGTACGGCGTCACCGCCCGCGCCGCCTCCGCCAGTTCCCGGGCCTGCCCGGCGGTGGAAAGCGTGTCCACCAGCAGCGCCGCGCCGTCACCCACCACCAGCACCACGTTCACCGCGAGCGTCGGCTCGCGCAGCACGTGCACCCCGGCGGCGACCTCGGAGAACCCGGCGGTCATGACTGGCGCACGGCCCGCTCGACGAAGCGCTGCCGGTCGACGAGCACCCGCTCGACCCGGCCCTGCGCCGCCACGGTGGGCCCGTCGGTGACTGTCACGTCGAAGACGAGCCGCTTCCCGTCGACCTTCACCAGCTCGGCGTGGGCGGCCACGGTGCGACCGACCGGCGTGGCCGCGCGGTGCTCCAGCTCCACCCGGACGCCGACGGTGGTCGACCCGGACGGCATCCGGGTCGCGGTGGCGGCCACCGTCGCCGCCTCGGCCAGCGCCAGCACCCGGGGTGTGCCGAGCACCGGCACGTCCCCCGAGCCGACCGCCTGTGCGGTGTCGGCGTCGGTCACTGTGAGCTCGACCCGGGCGGTCAGGCCCGGCGTGAAGGGCGACTCCGGCTGCTCCTGCATGCGGCCGAGCCTAGTGCAGCCGGCCCGCGGCCGTCCGGCGTCCGAGCCGCCACCGGTCCGGTCGTCACCGCCCGCCCGCATGCCCGCCGGTCGCCCGCCGTTAACCTTGTCCGCGATGGCCGAGCTGACACAATCTCCGACCCCCGCCCCCGACGCGACCACCGAATCGCCCGACGGTGGGCGCCGCCGTGTGATCGCGATGACCATCTGGGGCGTCGCCTTCGTCGTCGCCTGGCTCGCCATCGGCCTGCCCACCGACCCGGCGTACGCGTTCCTGTGGATCTGGGCCGGCACGATCGCGTGGAACTCGGCCCGCCCGTGGCGCAGCCACCTGCGGTTCGCCCGGGACTGGATCCCGGTGGTGCTGCTGCTGGCCGCGTACAACCTGTCCCGCGGGTTCGCCGACAACGGCGCCACCCCGCACGCGATGGAGCTGATCGTCGCCGACCGCTTCCTCACCGGGTGGCTCACCGGCGGCGAGGTGCCGACGATCTGGCTCCAGGAGCGCCTGTACGACGCGTCCGAGGTGCGCTGGTGGGACGTGCTGGTGAGCTGGATCTACTTCTCGCACTTCGTGGCGACGTTCGCCGCCGCCGCGGTGCTGTGGATGCGCAACAGGCGGCGCTGGATCGCGTACATGTCCCGCTGGGGCTTCCTGTGCGCGGCCGGCCTGGTCACCTACTTCGCCTACCCGGCCGCGCCGCCGTGGTGGGCGGCGCAGAACGGCCTGCTCACCGAGGTCGCGCGGATCTCCACCCGGGGGTGGAAGGAGATCGGCATGCACGGCGCGGGCAACCTGCTCAACGCCGGGCAGATCGCCTCCAACCCGGTGGCCGCGATGCCGTCGCTGCACACCGCGTTCGCGCTGTTCGTGGTGCTGTTCTTCATGCGGTCGGTGCGTAAGCGCTGGTGGCCGCTGATGCTGGCGTACCCGCTGGCCATGACGTTCACGCTGATGTACAGCGGCGAGCACTACCTGATCGACGTGCTGGTCGGCTGGGCGTACGTGGGCATGACGTTCCTGGTGGTCGGCCTGGCCGAGCGCTGGTGGGCGGCGCGGCAGGCCCGGCGGGCCGGTGAGCCCGCCGTCGCCGCAGGCGAGCCGTCCGCCGACGGCGACGCCTCCGCCGACCTCCCGGACCGCGCCGCCGACGACCGGGACGCGGTGCCCGCCGAGCGCCGGTAGGCCCGCGCCACCGGCCGTCTCGGGCGGCCGGGTCGTAGCCGCGCCGCCGTCGTTTGCCCACCGCCGTCGTGGCGTCGCGGCCCGCCGGGGTCAGCGGCGGCTGTCGGTACGGCGGGCGGCGCGCGACCGCTCGGTCAGCTCCGCGGCCAGCTCCCACGCGTCGGCCAGATCCCGGTCGACGGCCGCCGCCCCGGCCCCACCGGCGGTGTCCGCGTGCACGGTGGCCAGCCGCAGCAGCCGCTGCACCGGACCCCGCGTGACCCGCACGCTCTGGATCCGGGCGTACGGCACCAGCGTCAACCGGCGGGTCAGCAACCCGGAGCGGGCCACGAAGACCCGCTCGTCGAGACCGGCGCCGACCACCTTGCGGCTCAGCGGCCGCAGCCACCGGGCCCGTGACGGGGGCGGCGTGGCGGGCAGCGCGTCCAGCCGTACGCCGGGCAGCACCTCCGCCACGACCATCGCGCCGGTGCCCGCGTCGCCGACCGGCAGCAGCCGGTCCGGGCGGTTGCGGTCGTCCGGCTCACCGGCCGAGTAGCCGGCCACCTCCAGCCGCAGCCGCAGCCACCCCTTCATCCGCCACAGCAGCGGCCAGGTCGCCCGTACCGTCTGCACCCGGTGCAGCGGCACGGTCTGCATCCGCGTCTCCAGCAGCCCGTTGTGCACGCGCAGCGTGCCGTCGTCCCGGTCGAGGCGGAAGCTCCAGTCGTCGAGCACCCGGCGGATCGGTTGCAGCACCACACCGGCCATCGCGGTGAGCGTGCTCGCCACGGCGATGAACGACCACGAGCCCTCGGAGAGGAACTGGGCGCCGACGAACACCAGGCCCAGCGGCAGCAGGAACGCCTGCGGCGTGAGCAGCTGGCTGACCAGCAGATCCTGGTTGCGGACGGCGTGCAGCCGGCGACCCTCCGGCACGGGCGCCCCGACCGGCGCGCCGGGCTCGGCCGCCGGCACCGGTGCCGGGGCGGAGCGACCGGCGACCGCGAGCAGCCGCTGCCGCAGCGCGGTGGCCTCGGCCACGCTGAGGTAGGCCAGCGGCGCCTCGGTCTTGCCCCCGCCGACCACCTCCAGCCGCAGCTCGGCCAGGCCGGTGAGCTGGGCCAGCAGCGGCCGGACCACCTCCACCGCCTGCAGCCGCTCCAGCGGGATGGCCCGGGTACGCCGCCACAGCAGGCCCTCGTAGACCCGCAGCTCGCGGCCCACCAGGTGGTAGCCGGTGTTCCACCAACTCACCACCGACAGCACGGTGGCGCCGAGCACGAAGACGGTGACCAGCACCGCGAACCAGCCGAACCCGACCCGCGACAGCGTCGACCAGGAGAGCCCGGCGATCACCACGACCAGCGACTTCGCGCCGTGCAGCGCCGGGCTGAGCGGATGCAGCCGCTGCCGGGGCTCCTCGCCGCCGGGCGGTCCGGCCGCCGGACCCCACGGTCCCGGGTACGGCGGCAGCGGCGCGGGCCACGGCCCGGGCACCGCGTCGGGTCCGGGCGGGGGGCCGTACCCGGGTGCCGCCGAGCCGGGCGGACCGTAGCCGGGCGGCGGTGCGTACCCGGGAGGTGGCCCGTAGGCGGTCGGCGTCCCGTCTCCGGGCGGAGGCCCGTATCCGGATGGTGCTCCGGGGACGGGCGGCGCGGCGGGCGGGCCGTAACCCGGCGCGGGCGGGCCGGGCGTGGGCTCGGGCCGGTCGTCGTGGGGCGGCGGGGCGCCGGAGTCGCTCCGCTCGCTCACAGGCCCTCCGCCCGGTCCTCGCCCAGCGCGGTCAGCCGGTCGCGCAGCCGGGACGCCTCGGCCGGGCGCAGGCCGGGCACGCGCGCGTCGCTCGCCGCGGCGGCCGTATGCAATTGCACGGTGGCGAGGTCGAACGCGCGCTCCAACGGACCGGCGCTCACATCGACGAACTGCATCCGCGAGTACGGCACGATGGACAGCCGCCGCACCAGCAGACCGTGGCGCACGAGCAGATCGTCGTCGCGCTCGGCGTACCCCCAGGCGCGGACCGCGCGCACGATGGTGACGGACCGCCAGACGCCCATCAGCAGCGCCACGCCGACGGCGGCGCCGAGCAGCCAGTGCCCGGACAGCGCCCAGGCCACGCCGAGCACCACGAGCGCCACGGCCAGCCCGATGCCGAGCCGGATCAGCTCCACCCAGATCAGGTCGCGGGAGATCGGCTGCCAGTGGACCGTGTCCGGCCAGGGCTCCAGCGCGCTGCGCGAGGCGGGCGGGAGGCCGGCGGGGCCGTCACCGCTCATCGGGGAGACCTGCCGTGCTCGCCGCCGGTACGGACTCGGGTCGTCTGCTCGCTCACGCTTCGAGCGTAGGCGATCAGGGAAGCGGGACCACCTCGCGGAGGAAGCCGCGTGCCTCGAGGAAGTCACCGAGGGAGCCGCGGTGCTCCGGGCAGGCCAGCCAGGTCTTGCGCCGGTCCGGCGCGTGCAGGCGGGGATTGTGCCAGCGGAGCTGGAAGGCGGCGGGTGCGCGACACCCCCGCGCCGAGCAGATCAGCGTCTCGTCCGGGGTGGTGGGAGTCGTCACCGGGGCGAGTCTAGAGGCCGCACGCCGGAAGCTTTAGCGCCGGGCGGCCACGGGGGGAGCCGCCCGGCGACGGGGTGAATCGTACACACGGCGGACCCCTTGTTGTCCACCCGTGTTCAGCGTTTCCCGCGCGCCGGGACGGCGTGGCCGGACGGCGCGGCGAAAATCGTGCCTCTCCCACCCTCGGCTCTCAGCGAGGCATGACAGTCTTGATACGCACCACGCCGCGACGACGACCCTGCTGTGGAGGACCGGTGGCCCAGCCGACCACACCCGACGTGCCGAACCCGACCGAGGCGGCGCCGGACGCGCCGCCCCCGGCGGGCACCACCCCGGCCCAGGACGCCACGCTGCTGGAGCGGGCGCTGTTCGAGACCAAGCGGGTGATCGTCGGCCAGGACCGGATGGTCGAGCGGATGTTCGTCGCGCTGCTGGCCCGTGGGCACTGCCTGCTGGAGGGCGTGCCGGGCGTGGCCAAGACGCTCGCCGTGGAGACCCTGGCGCGGGTCGTCGGCGGCTCGTTCGCCCGGGTCCAGTTCACCCCCGACCTGGTGCCCGCCGACATCATGGGCACCCGGATCTACCGGCAGTCCAGCGAGAAGTTCGACGTCGAGCTGGGCCCGGTCTTCGTCAACTTCCTGCTCGCCGACGAGATCAACCGCGCGCCCGCCAAGGTGCAGTCGGCGCTGCTGGAGGTGATGAGCGAGCGGCAGGTCTCCATCGGCGGCGAGAGCCACCGGGTGCCCGACCCGTTCCTGGTCATGGCCACCCAGAACCCGATCGAGCAGGAGGGCGTCTACCCGCTGCCGGAGGCGCAGCGGGACCGGTTCCTCATGAAGATCGTCGTGGGCTACCCGACGGACGCCGAGGAGCGCGAGATCGTCTACCGGATGGGCGTCGCACCGCCCGAGCCGGCCCGGGTGTTCGACACCCCGGACCTGGTCGCCCTTCAGCACAAGGCCGACCAGGTGTTCGTGCACAACGCGCTCGTCGACTACGCGGTCCGGCTGGTGCTCGCCACCCGGGCGCCGGCCGAGCACGGCATGCCCGACGTGGCCCAGCTCATCCAGTACGGCGCCAGCCCGCGCGCCTCGCTCGGCCTGGTCCGGGCCACCCGCGCGCTGGCGCTGCTGCGCGGCCGGGACTACGCGTTGCCGCAGGACGTGCAGGACATCGCGCCGGACATCCTGCGTCACCGGCTGGTGCTCAGCTACGACGCGCTCGCCGACGACGTACCGGCCGACCACATCGTGCACCGGGTGATGTCGACCATCCCGCTGCCCGCCGTCGCGCCCCGCCAGCAGGCCACACCGCCGCCACCGTCCGTCCCGCACAACGGATGGCCCGGGCAGCGGCCGTGAGCTCGCCCACCCCGCTGAGCGCCGCCGGCGACCGCTCGGGGGCCGTGCTGGCCCGGCTCCAGCTCATGGTCACCCGCAAGCTGGACGGGCTGCTCCAGGGCGACTACGCCGGGCTGCTGCCCGGACCGGGCAGCGAGGCGGGGGAGTCCCGGGAGTACCGGCCCGGCGACGACGTGCGCCGGATGGACTGGCCGGTCACTGCCCGCACCACCATGCCGCACGTCCGGCGTACGGTGGCCGACCGCGAACTGGAGACGTGGCTGGCCGTCGACATGTCGGCCAGCCTGGACTTCGGCACCGGGCGGTGGCTCAAGCGGGACGTGGCGGTCGCCGCGGTCGCCGCGCTGGCCCACCTGACCGTGCGGGGCGGCAACCGGATCGGCGCGGTCGTCGGCACCGGCGGGGCCGGCGGGCCGGGGACGATGCTGCGGCTGCCCGCCCGTTCCGGCCGCAAGGAGGCCCAGGGGCTGCTGCGGGCGGTGGCGGGCGCCGAGATCCGGCCCGGCCGCAGCGACCTGGGCGCGCTCGTCGAACTGCTCAACCGGCCGCCCCGGCGGCGCGGCGTCGCGGTGGTGATCTCCGACTTCCTCGCGCCGCCGCAGCAGTGGGGCCGGCCGCTGCGTAAGCTGCGGGTCCGCCACGACGTGCTGGCCGTCGAGGTGGTCGATCCGCGGGAACTGGAACTGCCCGACGTGGGGGTGCTGCCGGTGGTCGACCCGGAGAGCGGGGAACTGCACGAGGTGCAGACCGCCGACCCGGGCCTGCGCCGCCGGTACGCCGAGGCGGCGGCCGCCCAGCGCGGTGCGATCGCCGCCGAGCTGCGCGCCGCGGGCGCGGCCCACCTGCGCCTGCGTACCGACCGAGACTGGCTGCTGGACATGGTGCGTTTCGTCGCCGCGCAGCGGCACGCCCGCACCCGAGGGACGACTCGATGATCCGTTTTCTGCAACCGTGGTGGCTGCTCGCCGTGCTGCCGGTGCTCGCCCTCGCCGCCGCGTACGTCTGGCGGCAACTGCACCGCCGGCAGTACGCGCTGCGGTTCACAAACGTCGACCTGTTGCGTACCGTCGCGCCCAAGGGACTGGGCTGGCGGCGGCACGTCGCGGCGACCGCGTTCCTGCTCTGCCTGCTGGTGCTGGCGACCGGGCTGGCCCGCCCGGCGATCGACACCCGCGAGCCGCTGGAGCGGGCCACCGTGATGCTCGCCATCGACGTGTCGTTGTCGATGCAGGCCGACGACGTGTCGCCGAACCGCCTGGAGGCGGCCCAGGAGGCGGCCAAGCAGTTCGTCGGCGAGCTGCCGGAGAGCTACAACCTGGGGCTCGTCTCGTTCGCCAAGTCGGCGAACGTGCTGGTGCCGCCGACGAAGGACCGGGCGGCTGTCACCACCGCGATCGACGGGCTGGTGCTGGCCGAGGCGACAGCCACCGGCGAGGCGGTGTTCACCTGCCTGGAGGCGATCCGTTCGGTGCCGGCCGACGGCGCCGCCGGTATCCCGCCGGCCCGGATCGTGCTGCTGTCCGACGGCTACCGCACGTCGGGCCGCTCGGTCGAGGAGGCCGCCGCGGCGGCGCAGGCGGCGAACGTGCCGGTGTCCACCATCGCGTTCGGCACCGACTCCGGGCAGGTCGACATCGGCGGGCAGCTCCAGCGGGTGCCGGTGGACCGCACCGCGCTGTCCCAGCTCGCGGAGACCACGCAGGGCTTCTTCTACGAGGCCGCGTCGGCCAGCGAACTGAAGCAGGTCTACCAGGACATGGGCAGCTCGATCGGCTACCGGACCGAGCCGCGCGAGATCACCCAGTGGTACGCGGGGATCGCGCTGTTGCTGGCGCTGTGCGCGGGCGGGCTGAGTCTGCTCTGGACGTCCCGGCTCGTGTGAGCCGGAACCGGCCGGCGGTGGTCAGTGACCGCCGCCGGCCAGCACGAACAGGACGGCCACCCAGACGGCGGCGAGGGTGAAGCCCAGCGGGGCGACGTAACGGCTCATGGGTGTGCTCCGTGGCGACGGTCGGCCCGGTGCGGGCCGTGGGGGGCGGGGCGTACGCGCACGAAGTCGTGACCGGGTGCTCCGCCGCGCGGCAGGCCACACCCCGGCGTGCTCGCCGGGAAGCGGATGCGGTGCGGAGGGCGGGAAGCGGGTCAGCCGCGTCGACCGAGCCGTGGCTCAGCGGGGCTGACGATGGGCCCGGCCACGACTGGGAGGATCGCTATCTCGCACAGCGATCACCTCCTGAAGTCGGCGGGGCCCGGATGCGGGCGCAGACCGGCCCGCAGACGCGATCATCGTACACCGGTGCGCGGGTGCCGCGCGCTCGGGCCGCGCGTCCGGGCCGGACCGGAGCCCGGTCGCCACCGCCAGCACCAGAGCGAGCAATGGCAGCCAGCAGACGCGTGCCACCACCCAGCCGGGTCCGGCCGGCGCGGTGTGCAGGCCGGGCAGGAGCGCCACGTGGGCGAGCAGAGCGGTCACCCCGACCAGGATCGGCTGGTGCCACAGGTAGATCCGGACCGCCCGCTGGTTGACCGTACGCACCGCACGGGCCGGTCCGGGCCGGTCCAGCAGCCGGGCCAGCGCCGGGCGGACCAGCAACGCCACCCCGATCTGCGCCACCGCCAGGGCGACGGCGAACAGCGACGGCGGGTGCAGGTTGGACATCGCCGCGCCGGGCACCCCCACCGCGCTCACCGGGTAGCCGGCCTCGATCAACGCGGCGAGCCCTGCCGCGCCGGTGACCGCCAGCGCCGCTCCGGCACGTCGGCCGGCCAGCCGGCCGTCGGCGTGGGCCATGCCGAGCATCCACGGCACCGACCAGGCCGCCAGCACCGCCACCGGCAGCCGGCCGGGCAGCGCGTCGCCTGCGAGATCCAGGGCGGCCACCACGGCCACCGCTGCCCCGGCGCAGCGCAGCGGACCCCATCGGCGTACGGCGGAGCGCAGCGGACCGGCCAGGCCGTGGAACGCCAGCAGCGGCAGCAGGAACCACAGCGGGCTGATCGCGAGCGTGAGCGCCACCGAGAGGGTGGCGTCCGGGATGCCCAGCACGATCGCGGTGAGCAGCAGGCCGGCGCCCACCCCGAGCAGGGCCAGGGCCGGGAGCAGCAGCCGGGCGAACCGGTGGGCCGGTCCGTGCCGCCCCGAGGCCCGCGCGGCCGCGAAGCCCGCGGTGAAGAAGAACAGGCCGAGGGTCTGCAACACCCAGGTGGCCGGTGCCAGGGCGGGCATCGTGGCCAGCGGGCTCGCCGTGCCGAGCGTGCCGTCCGGCGCGACCACGAGCGCGGTGACCAGCCAGTGTCCCACCACGACCCCGCCGATGGCGAAGCCGCGCAGCGCGTCGACGACCGGATCGCGGCTCATCCGGCCACCCCCGGATCGCCGGCGAGCACCACCGACGCCACCGCCCGTACCGTGCTGCTCGCCTCGACGAGATAGTCGTCGTGCCCCGCGACACCGTCGGTGGGCAGCGGCCGGGCGCCGAACGCCGGGTCACCGGGCCGCACGCCGTGCCCCAGCCCGGGCAGGCGCACCGCCGGCACTCGGTGGATCCAGTCGCCCGGCGCCTCCGCCGCCCACACCCGGACCCCGCTCAGGGCGGTGGCCCGGTCCGCGCCGAGTCCCACCCCGCCGAGCGCCACCACGTCGGTGACGTTCGACGGCGCCTTGCGGGCGGCGAGCCCGGCCAGCACGGCGCCGTAGCTGTGCCCGACCAGGGTCACCCGGGCGTCCGGCCGGCGGTCGGCCAGCATCCGTAGCTGAGCCGCGAGAGCGACGGCGCCACGTCGTGCGGGCGCCGTACCGGCGGCCGCGACCACCCCGTCGGGCGGCAGGTAGCCGAGCCAGACCAGCACGGCGATCCGGGCTGTGGGCGCGGCGGCCCGCAACTCCTGGTACAGCGCGCGACCCTGCCGGCTCGGCGCCCGCCGGGCCACGCCGCCCAGTCCTCTGTCGAAGTCGGAGAGCCGGGTACCCGCCCCGGGCACCAGCACCACGATCCGCTCGGCGGTGGCCAGGTCGCCGAGCACCTCGACGGCAAGACCGCCGCCCGGGTCGAAGGACAGGAACCGTCGTCCGTCGGCGACCCATCCGGCGTACGGCGGTCCGGCCTCGCGCATCCGTGCCGCCGAGACCGGGTACGCCTCGACGTACCCCGGCGCGGCGGTCGCCACGGGCTGGTCCGGCACCAGCAGCCCGAGGCCGAGCAGCGTGGTCACCGCCAGCCGGCCGGGTCGTTTCCAGCTCATCGATGTCTCCCCTCGACGTGGTCTGAGGAGGAGAGTGCGGCGTCGGCCACCGAGCGGTCGTCACTCCACGGAGCCGCTTCCGGCGTCCCACCCAGGTGCTACTCGCCGGCGGCCACCAACCCGGTCTCGTACGCGACGACGACGGCCTGCGCCCGGTCACGCAGCCGAAGCTTGGCCAGGATCCGCCCGACGTGCGTCTTGACGGTCTGCTCGGCGACGACCAGGTCGGCGGCGATCTCCGCGTTCGACCGGCCCCGGGCGATCAGGCGGAGCACGTCCACCTCCCGGGGGGTCAGCCCGGCCAGGCCGGTGGGGCGCGGCCCGCGACGGTCGGGGCGGGACGCGAAGTCGGCGATGAGGCGGCGGGTCACCGCCGGGGCGAGGAGCGCATCGCCGGCCGCCACCACCCGGACCCCGTGCACCAGGTCCGCGGCCGGGGCGTCCTTGAGCAGGAATCCGCTCGCGCCCGCACGCAGCGCCTCGTAGACGTAGTCGTCGAGGTCGAAGGTGGTCAGGATGAGCACTCGGGGCCGGTCGGCGCGGGCGCCGCCGAGCAGTTGCCGGGTGGCGGCGAGGCCGTCGAGCACGGGCATCCGCACGTCCATGAGCACCACGTCCGGGTCGAGTCGGCGAGCCTCGGTCACGGCCGCCGCACCGTCGGCGGCGTCGCCGACCACGAGCAGGTCCGGCTGGGCGGACAGCAGCGCCCCGAAGCCCTGCCGGACCATCGCCTGGTCGTCGGCGATCAGCACCCGGATCATGCGTCCCCACTCTCCTCGTCGTACGGCAGCCGCGCGTCGACGGCGTACCCGCCGTCGTCGAGTGGCCCGGCGGTGAAGGTGCCGCCGAGCGCCCGGGCCCGTTCCCGCATCCCGACGACGCCGTGCCCGCTGCCCCGCTCGCCGGTCGGAGGAGGCGCCGAGCCGGCGGTGTTGACGACCCGTACCGCGAGGGCGTCGCCGTCCGCGCGGACCGTGACCCAGACCTCGCTGCCGGGTGCGTGCCGGGCGGCGTTCGCCAGTCCCTCCTGCACGATCCGATACGCGGCCAGCCCGACCGGGGCCGGAACCGCGGCGCGCGGCGGATCCGCCTCCAGCCGGACCGGGAGGCCGGCGCGGCGCGCTCCGTCGACCATGGTGCCGAGGTCGGCGAGCCCGGGCTTCGGCGCGGTCTCCGGGCCGGTGAAATCGTTACGCAGCACGCCGAGCAGCCGGCGCATGTCGGTCAGTGCTTCGCGGGCGGCGCCGGCGATCGCGACGAATTCCTGCCGGGCCGGCTCCCGTACGTCGGCGAGCCGGTAGGGCGCGGTCTCGGCCTGCACCGCGATCATCGACATGTGGTGGGCGACCACGTCGTGCATCTCCCGGGCGATCCGGGTCCGCTCCTCCAGCACCGCCCGGCGCTCGGTTTCCCGCTCGCTGAGCGCGGTCTGCGTGGCCAGGGCCCGGCGCGAGGTCCGGTTGCCGCGAACCAGGTCGCCGAGGACCAGCAGGGTCAGCAGCAGGGCGAGGATGCCGATGCGGTTGTCCCGGTCGACCTGCGCGAGCACCGGCACCGAGGTGATCAGACCCACCCACAGCAGCACCGGCCGGTCGACGCGCGCGGCCACCACGGCCAGCACCAGCAGCGAGCCGAGCACCAGCACCGGGTTCCACGGCCAAGGCGCGCCGGCCGGGGCGTTGAAGGTGCAGACGCAGAGCGCGACGACGGTGAGCCGCCAGGACAGCAGCGGGCGCCGGGGCAGGGCGAGCAGCGGCGCCACGGTCAGCGCCGCGAAGCCGATGGTGACCGGTGCGGGAAGACCGCGCTCGTTCTCGCTGGCGAGGGTGGCGGCGAAGAGCCCGACCACGGCGAGCAGACCGATCGGACCGAGGTACGGCGCAAGGGCCGGCCAGCGCGGCGACGACGGCCGGGAAGGCGGGGCGTCCGCGTCCCACACGGCGCGGCGCAGGCCCTGCCAGGCGACTCGGGCCGGGTGCTTCTCCACCAGGAGCAGCGTACGGACCGGCGATGCCGACGTCGTCCCACCACGGGGCCAGATGCCTCGTCATACCGGGGAGTGACCTGCGCGGGTTAGCGCTTACCTGTCGGTAACCCCTAGGCTCCGACCGACCGAGAGATCACTGGAGCAGAGGGGGATCCGTGGCCCGAACCGTGCTGGTGACCGGCGGGAACCGGGGGATCGGCCTGGCCATCGCGCAGGCGTTCGCCAAGCAGGGCGACCGGGTGGCCGTCACCTATCGCAGCGGCGAGGCTCCGGACGGCCTGTTCGGCGTGCGATGTGACGTGACCGACGCCGAGTCGGTCGACGCCGCGTTCACCACGATCGAGGCCGAACTCGGCCCGGTGGAGGTGCTCGTCGCCAACGCCGGCATCACCGACGACACGCTGATCATGCGGATGTCCGAGGAGCAGTTCGCCCGCGTCCTCGACACCAACCTGACCGGCTCGTTCCGGGTCGCCAAGCGGGCCTCGACGAAGATGCTCCGCGGCCGCTGGGGGCGGATGATCTTCGTTTCCTCGGTGGTCGGTCTCTCCGGCGGCGCGGGCCAGGTCAACTACGCGGCCAGCAAGGCCGGCCTGGTCGGCGTGGCCCGCTCGATCACCCGCGAGCTGGGCGCCCGCAACATCACCGCGAACGTGGTGGCGCCCGGCTTCATCGACACCGACATGACCGCCGGCCTGCCCGAGGAACGCAAGGCGGAGATCCGCAAGTCCATCCCGGCCGGCCGGATGGCCACCCCGGACGAGGTCGCCGGTGTCGTCACCTGGCTCGCCTCGGACGCGGCCGGATACGTCACCGGTGCCGTCATCCCGGTCGACGGCGGCCTCGGCATGGGTCACTGAGCAGAGCACGGAGGAGACACGCAATGTCCGGACTTCTCGCCGGTAAGCGGCTGCTTATCACCGGCGTCATCACCGACGCGTCGATCGCCTTCTCGGTGGCGAAGCTCGCCCAGGAGAACGGCGCCCAGGTCGTGCTCACCGGCTACGGCCGGCTCTCCCTGGTGGAGCGGATCGCCAAGCGGCTGCCCGAGCCGGCACCCGTGATCGAACTGGACGTCACGAACGAGGAGCACCTGGCCGGGCTCGCCGACAAGGTGCGCGAGCACGTCGACGGCCTGGACGGCGTCGTGCACTCGATCGGGTTCGCCCCGCAGAGCTGCCTCGGCGGCGGATTCCTCGACGCCCCCTGGGCGGACGTGGCCACCGCGCTTCAGGTCTCCACCTACTCGTACAAGTCCCTTGCCATGGCCGCGCTGCCGCTGATGTCCGCCGGCGGCGCCGTGGTGGGCCTCACGTTCGACGCCACCAAGGCGTGGCCGGTCTACGACTGGATGGGCGTGGCGAAGGCCGGGCTGGAGTCCGCCTCCCGCTACCTGGCGCTGCACCTGGGCAAGCAGGGCATCCGCAGCAACCTGGTCGCGGCCGGCCCGCTGCGCACCATCGCGGCCAAGTCCATCCCCGGCTTCGACCAGTTCGAGGACGCCTGGACCGAGCGGGCCCCGCTGGGCTGGAGCCTGACCGACCAGGAGCCCGCCGCGCGGGCCTGCCTGGCGCTGCTGTCCGACTGGTTCCCGGCCACCACCGGCGAGATCGTCCACGTCGACGGCGGCTACCACGCCATCGGCGCCTGAAATGTAAGGACGGGCCCCTTCTTAACGCCTCGTGCAGCGGAAGGGGCCCTTCTTGACACGCTGCGGCCCGGGTGGTCACCACACCGACCAGGGGGCGTCGCCACGCCGTGACGGCGGGCGAGGAAGAATGGCCCCATGGCGTACGACGCGTTGGTGCTGGTCTCCTTCGGCGGCCCGGAGCGGCCCGAGGACGTTCTCCCGTTCCTGCAGAACGTGACCCGGGGGCGGGGGGTGCCGCCCGAGCGGCTGGCCGAGGTCGCCGAGCACTACCTGCACTTCGGCGGGGTGTCGCCGATCAACCAGCAGTGCCGTGACCTGCTCGCGGCGATCCGCGAGGACTTCGCCGCCAACGGCGTCGACCTGCCGGTCTACTGGGGCAACCGCAACTGGGATCCGATGCTCGCCGACACCGTCGCCCGGATGCGCGACGACGGGATCACCCGGGCGCTGGCGTTCGTCACCAGCGCGTACGGCGGCTACTCCTCCTGCCGGCAGTACCAGGAGGACATCGCCTCGGCCCGCGCCGCGGTCGGCCCGGACGCCCCGCTGATCGAGAAGCTGCGCCAGTTCTGGGACCACCCCGGCTTCATCGAGCCGCACGCCGACGCGGTCCGCGCCGCGCTGGCCCAGCTCGACCCGGCGAAGCGGGACTCCACCCGGCTGGTCTTCACCGCGCACTCCGTCCCGATGTCCGCGGCGGCCACCGCCGGCCCGCACGGCGGCCGCTACACCGCGCAGCTCGAGGAGGTCGCCCGGCTGGTGCACGCCGCGGCCGCGCCCGACCTGGAGTACGACCTGGTCTGGCAGAGCCGGTCCGGGCCGCCGCAGGTGCCGTGGCTGGAGCCGGACGTCAACGACCACCTGGCGACGCTGCCCGAGCAGGGCGTGACGAGCGTGGTGGTCAGCCCCATCGGTTTCGTCTCCGACCACCTGGAGGTGGTGTGGGACCTGGACACCGAGGCGCTGGAGACGGCCAAGCAGCTCGGCCTGGACTTCGTCCGCGCCGGCACCCCGGGGGTCGACCCCCGGTTCGTGGCGATGGTCCGCGAGCTGGTTCTGGAACGCACCGCCCCGGACGGCGAGCGGCTGCGCCGCCGACTCGGCGAGCTGCCGGCCTGGGACACCTGCCCGGCGCTGTGCTGCGTGCCCCCGGCCCGCCGGCCCTGAGCCCGACCCGACGACACCCCTGGGGACGACACGATGCTTGACCGCAAGCCGGTGCAGAGCTGGCTCACCGACATGGACGGCGTGCTGGTGCACGAGGGGCAGCCGGTGCCCGGCGCCCCGGAGTTCGTCAAGAAGCTGCGTACCTCCGGCAAGCCGTTCCTGGTGCTGACGAACAACTCCATCTACACGCCCCGCGACCTCCAGGCGCGGCTGGCCCGGATGGGGCTGGACGTGCCGGAGGAGGCGATCTGGTCCTCGGCGCTGGCCACCGCCCAGTTCCTGGCCGACCAGCGGCCGGGCGGCACCGCGTACGTCATCGGTGAGGCCGGCCTGACCACGGCGCTGCACGCGGTGGGGTACGTCCTCAGTGACTTCGCCCCGGACTACGTGGTGCTGGGGGAGACGCGCACCTACAGCTTCGAGGCGATAACCAAGGCGATCCGGCTGATCAACGACGGCGCCCGGTTCATCTGCACCAACCCCGACGCCACCGGCCCGTCGATGGAGGGCGCGCTGCCGGCGGCCGGCTCGGTGGCGGCGATGATCTCGAAGGCGACAGGTGTCGACCCGTACTTCGTCGGCAAGCCCAACCCGATGATGATGCGCTCGGCGCTGAACACCATCGACGCGCACTCCGAGTCGACCGCGATGATCGGCGACCGGATGGACACCGACATCCTGTGCGGCCTGGAGGCCGGCCTGGAGACGATCCTGGTGCTCACCGGCATCAGCAGCCGGACCGAGGCCGAGCGGTACCCGTACCGTCCGTCGCGGATCGTCGACTCGGTGGCCGACCTGATCGACGAGGTCTGAGCCGCGGCGTCCGTCCGGTTACGGTGCCGCGAGGGCCAGGCGGCGGGCGGCCACCGAAGTTCGACAAGACCGACTACCGCGAGCGGCATGCGGTCGAATGCGGCGTCAACCGGCTCAAGCGCCATCGTGCGGTCGCCACGAGATACGACAAGCGTGCCGTACGCTACGAGGCGGCCGTGCCGGTCGCAGTCCTCAACGAACGGCTGTGACCAGGGGCACTACCCTCAGGTTGCCGCCGCATAACACCGGACGGCGACCTTCTGCTCCGGGCTCCACCGCTGTTCGACTGTGGCCAGCAGCTGCCAGCCGAGCCTCTCGTACAGAGCCGCCGCCGCAGTGTCAGAAGCCACCACGTCGAGCACGGGATGCAAACCGCGATGCTGTGCTTCTTCGACAGCCTGCGCCATCAGCAGCGCACCGATCCCGTGGCCGCGGGCCGACGGAGCGACGAACAACCGGTTGACCACGGCAGTCGCGTCGATACTCACACCTGCAAGAGCGCCCCACAGCCCAGGTGCCGCGTCTCCCGCGTCGCTTCGGGACAAGCCGATATGACCGACCATGCGGCCACCCAGTTCCGCCACCCAGGAGGCGATGAGCGATGGCGGCGTGAGCCATGCGGCCGGGAAATCGGGCCAGTTCACCGGATAGCCGTCGCGCTCATGAACCTCTGCCAGCACCCGCACACAATCACTGAGGTCGCGATCAGACCGCTGTCGGACAGTCGGGGGTACGTCCGCGCCGGACACGTTCTCGCTCCTCACTGCGGCATGGGAACACAGCCCGCGGCCCGTGGCCAGCTACTTTCACACCAGACCCTAGAGTCGCAGCGGCGCGTTGCAGGCGGCCACCAGGGCCTGCCGGCACGCGGTGGTGAGCGGCCGCAGGGCCGCGTCCCGCTGCTGCGCTTCGTAGGTGTTCACCGCGCCGCCGGGCGCGCTCTCCCCGGCCAGCGCGAGCACCCGATCCAGTACGGCGGCGCGGGCGAACAGGCGGCGGGCCCGCGGGTCGAAGCCGGGCGGCAGGTCGGTGGCGCCGTCCGGCCGGCGCAGCGCGGCGAGCGCCCCGGCGAGTTCGGGCCGCCACTGCGCGACGTCCAGCCGGGTCAGCGTGGCGGTGGTCTCGGCCAGCACGGCGGCGAGTTCCGCCTCCGCCTCCGCCGCGCCGGGCGTGGTGAGGGACGCCTTCGGCGCGTCCGCCGGTAGCGGATGCACCCGCCAGAGCACCGTCTCCCAGGTCATCCCCGAGCCGGACGTGTGCGTACGGACCTCGGGCACCAGCCCCATCCCGCTCGCCACCACCGCCTCGCCCGCCACCAGCGCCGCCCCGGCGAACGCACCCGGACCGGGCAGGCCGCGCGGGTCACCGGGCGCGGGCAGCACCAGGCGGATGTCGTCTGGTGAATGCTTGGCGAGGCTGGGCAGCGCCTCCCGCAGCGACACGTCGGTCCAGGTGCCGGGGGCGTCGGCGACGAGGTGCTCCTCGTCGCCGGCGACGGCGTCGGCCACCTCGTCGAAGGGCACCAGACCGGCTCGCCAGGCACGCACCCAGGCGACGAACCGGCTCGACCGGCGCGGAGCCAGCGTGGCCGCGCCCGTTGCGGGGGAGGACATGCGGAAAGGGTACGTGCTCCGCGCCGCTGCTGTCTCGGCTGCCGCTCCGGCGGCGCGACCTGGCCCCAACTACCCCCTTCGCACCGTTTCGTGCCGACGGATGACGGCCCGGTCGGCGCGTCGGCGAGCGACACGCCGGGGCGCTGGTTAGCGTCAGCGGCATGGCGGGGCGATACGACGGGGACGTGCTGGCCGGTGACTGGCGACGACGGAAGGTCACCCCCGAGGTCGACGCCGAACCCGACCTGGTGGTCGAGGACGCCGACTCCGGGTTCTGCGGCGCCGTGGTCGGCTTCGACTCCGGCGCTGTCGTGCTGGAGGACCGGCACGGGCGGCGGCGCAACTTCCCGCTGCTGCCCGCCGCGTTCCTGCTCGACGGCAGGCCGGTCACACTGCGACGCCCGGCCCGCGCACCGGTGCCCGCCGCGCGCCGCCGTACCGCGTCCGGGTCGATCGCTGTGGACGGCGTACGGGCGCAGGTCGCCAAGGCCAGCCGGATCTGGGTCGAGGGCGTGCACGACGCCGCGCTGGTCGAGCGGATCTGGGGCGACGACCTGCGCATCGAGGGCGTGGTGGTGGAACCGCTGGACGGCATCGACGCGCTCGGCGACGAGGTACGCGCGTTCGCGCCCGGCCCGGGTCGCCGGCTCGGTGTGCTCGTCGACCACCTCGTACCCGGCTCGAAGGAGAGCCGCATCGTGGCCCGGGTGAACTCGCCGCACGTGCTGGTGACCGGGCACCCGTACGTCGACGTGTGGCAGGCGGTACGCCCGGCGGCGCTCGGCATCGCGGCGTGGCCCGTGGTTCCTCCGGGGCAGCCCTGGAAGGAGGGCGTCTGCGCGGCGCTCGGGGTGGGTGAGCCGGCGGACATGTGGCGGCACATCCTGTCCCGGGTGGACAGCTTCGCCGACGTGGAGACGCCGTTGATCAACGCGATGGAGCGCCTGATCGACTTCGTCACCGAGCCTGGGTGACCGGTTGCGGTTAGGGCTGCTCGGCTTGCGGCCTGGAGTGGTTGCGGTTGGGGCCGGGGGGGGGGGCCCGCGCGGCCCCCCCCCCCCCCCCGCCCCCCCCCCACCCCCACACCCGGCGCCCCCCCGCGTAG
>NZ_JBXUOV010000071.1:0-28379 GCF_057196585.1 Micromonospora sp. ATLC20 | reverse complement strand
GGGCCGGGGCGAGCGCCGGCACGGCGGCCAGCAGCGCCGCGCGGTGCGCCTCGATGGAGACCGAGACCGGGTCGAGCGGGCGGGCGGACCCGGCCCGGCCGGACGCCGTCCGATCCTGGGCCCGCGCGCCGTCGCCCGGCGCCGGGCCGGTCACGCCGGGCGTGACGGCGAAGAACACCTCGACCCGGGTACGCGCCACCTCGGCCAGCAGGTGCAGCTCGGCCGCGCTGAACGCCTGGTCGGCGGAGATCACGAAGAGCAGCGCGCCGGCCCGGCCGACGGCGTCGCGCAGCACCCGGCCGCCGGCCACGCCGAGCGTGCCGGTGTCAGGCGTGTCGACCACCGCGAAGTGCCGCAGCAGCGGATCGGGCAGGCTCAGCTCGACCCGGCGGGGCGGCCGGGCCAGCGCCGGGCCGGCCGCGAGCGGGTCGGCGCCGTAGGAGTGCGGCTGGCGGTAGCCCGGGACGTACGCGGCGCGGGTGGCGGTGGCGGCGTGCTGGACCAGCAGGTTGCTCCCCGGCGGCACGGCGAGCGTCGCGGCGTCGATCCCGAGCAGGCCGGCGATCAGCTCGCGCCGGTTGGCACCGGCCGGACCGGCGACGACCACCGCCATCGGCTCGTCCGGACCGGGCGCTGTCACATCGAGCCGGGTCGGTAGCGGGGCGCTTCCGGAGGGGGGCTCGGCCTGACGGCGCGGGTCGGGCACGTCGACCGAAGGGAGCGGACCCGGTGTCATCAGGTGGGCCTCCCGGTCGGGCGACCGGGGTGCCGGTCGCGGATCTTCCCTGGGTACGGGGACTGCCGGAAGAGTAAGGGTGTCGGCCATCCGACAGCCAACAACTCCAATACTCACGGGTAGTGAACAGATTACTCAACTTCACTGCGTGACGATACGCACGCGGACGGAACACGGTCGATATGCTGCATCGATGAGTAGGTGGGAGTTCGTCGGCCGTACTGATGAACTCAACCGTCTGCTGTCGGCGGTCGGCGGCCCCGAGGGGCGCGGGTTGCTCTTCAGCGGCGACGCCGGGGTCGGCAAGAGCCGGCTGCTGCGCGAGGGGGTGGCCGCGCTTTCCCCCGAGCGGTACGCGATCTGGTCCATCGCGGCCAGCGCCACCACTGCCGCGCTGCCGTTCGGCGGGCTGGTCCAGGTGCTGCCCGCCTCGCAGCCGCAGGGCCTGTCCCCCGCCGGGATCCTGCGCTGGGCCCTGGACGTGCTCCAGGAACAGGCAGCCGGCCGGCCCATCGTGCTCGCCGTCGACGACGCGCATCTGCTCGACCCTCCCTCGGCGGCGCTCGTGCACCTGGTCGCCCGCTCGGAGAACGCGTACGTCATCGGGACGCTGCGCAACGGCGAACAGGTCCCGCTGCCGATCCGGGCACTCTGGACCGACGACCTGGCCGACCTGGTCGAGCTCGGCCCGCTGTGCCGCACCGAGACCTCCGGGCTGCTCGCCGCCATCCTGGGCGGCCCGGTCGACGCCTGTTCCTCGGAGCGGCTGTTCCAGCTCTCCGCCGGCAACCCACTGCTGCTGCGGGAGCTGGTGCTTGCTGCCGACGACGCGCTGAACCGCAGGTACGGGCTCTGGACCTGGACCGGCCCGCTGGAGCTGGCACCGAATCTCACCGAGCTGATCGACACCCGGATCGGCCAGCTCACCCCCGGCGTCCGGGCGGTCGTCGAGCTGGTCGCGTTCGGCGAACCGCTGGGCCTGCAACTGCTGGAACGGGCGGTCGACCCGGCGGACGTGGAGAGGGCCGAGGAACGCGGGCTCATCGCGCTGGTCCACGACGACCGGCGGCTCAACGTCCGGCTGGCGCACCCGCTCTACGGCGAGGTGATGCGCCGGCACTGCCCGGTCAGCCGCACCCGCCGGCTCCAGGCCACCCTGGCCGGGCTGTTGGAGCAGGTCGGCAAGCGCCGCCGGGAGGACCTGCTGCGCGTCGCCGTGTGGCGGCTCGACTCGGGTACGGCACAGGACGTGGCCCTGCTGCTCGAAGCGGCGGTGCAGGCGTTCGGCAGGTACGACGTGCCGCTTGCCACCCGGCTGGCCCGCGCGGCGCTGGAGGCCGGCGGCGGCACGGACGCGGCCGAGCTGCTCGCCACCATCCTCATGTTCGGCGACCGGCCGGACGAGGCGATCGGCGTGCTCGACCAGGTCGCCGGCGAGATCCACGACGACCGGCGACGCAGCCGGTGGCTGACCGTGCGGGGCATGGTCAGCTACTGGGGGCTCAACCGCGAGTCCACGGTGGAGGAGATCGCCGCGCGCGGCGAGGAGCTGAGCGACCCCGCCGACCGGGCCCGCGTACGCGCGTTCGAGGCCATCATGCGGCTGCACCGGCTCGACGTCGACGTGGCGGTCCGGCTGGCCCAGGAGGTGCTGGACCGGCCCGCCGCCCCGATGGCCGCCCGGGAGCTGGCCCGCTGCACGCTCGCCCACCTCCAGGCCGCGCAGGGGCAATACCAGCGCAGCGCCACCGCGATCGCCCGGGTGCAGGCCGAGGCGGCGTGCTGGCGGGCCGACATGCCCTACCTCCAGCTCGCCATGGAGCTGGCCCGGGGCACCCGGCTGACGCTCTCCGGCGACCTGCCCGGCATCGACGCGATAGTCGCCGACGAGTTCGCCGACCTGGCCGGGGCCGGTGACTTCCGGCTCGGCACCGGCTACCTGGCCATCCTCCAGGCGTACGCGGCGCGGCTGCGCGGGCGCGGCGACGACGCGCTGCGGACCAGCCTGGAGGCGTGCGCGGTGCTCGCCACCAGCCGGGTGTACGCGGGCCTCGCGCACGCCGAGCGCGCCCAGGCCGCCGCGCTGCGCGGGGACGTGACGCACGCGGCCGACGCGATGGCCGAGGCGGACCGGACGCACGCGCCCGGCATGGCCGTGCTCTACCCGTGGCTGGAGCAGGCCCGGGGCGCGGTCCAGGCCGCCACCGGTGACCTGCCGGCGGCCACCAAGCACCTGTGCGCGCTCGCCGACCGGCTGCGCGAGGACGGCCTGGCCGGGCACGAGCTGCTCGTCCTGCTCGACCTGGTCCGGCTGGACCAGGCCGCCGCGCCGGTCGGACCGACCTGCACCGACGGTGGGCGGCGCACCGTGGCGCAACGCCTGGCCGAACTCTCCGAGCGGATCGACGGCGTCCTGCCGCCGCTCGTCGCCCGGTTCGGCCGGGCCGCTGTCGACGGCTCGCCGGACGCGCTGCTCGCGGTCGCCGACGGCTTCGCCGACCGGGAGCTGATCGTGTACGCGGCCGAGGCGACCGCCCTGGCCCTGCACCGGACGCGACACGTCCGGGCCGGCGCCACCGGGCCGATCCGGGAACGCCTCGCGGATCTGCTGCGCCGCTGCGACGAGATCTCCACCCCGGCGCTGCGGCTGCTGCGCCCGGCGCTCAGCGAGCGGGAGTGGGAGATCGCCCGGCTGGCCGCGGACGGCGTGACCAGCCGCACCATCGCCGAGCGGCTGTTCCTGTCGACCCGCACCGTGGAGAACCACCTCCAGCGCGTCTACAGCAAGCTCGGCGTCGCCGGGCGCGGCGAGTTGCGGGCCGCCCTGCGGTCGATGCCGGGGCACGACGGCGCGGACCCGGGCTGAACTCTAGGCTGGGGCGGTGAGCACCCTTCGCCCCGCGCTGCTGACCGACCACTACGAGCTGACCATGGTCAGCGCGGCCCTGCGTGACGGCACGGCCGACCGACGCTGCGTCTTCGAGGTGTTCAGCCGGCGGCTGCCGGCCGGGCGACGGTACGGCGTGGTCGCCGGAACCGGCCGCCTGATCGAGATGATCCGCGACTTCCGGTTCGATCCGGCGGAGATCGACTTCCTGCGCCGTACCGGTGTGGTGGACGAGCCGGCCGCGCAGTGGCTCGCCGACTACCGGTTCACCGGCGACATCGACGGCTACGCCGAGGGTGAGCTGTTCTTCCCCGGCTCCCCGATCCTCACCGTGTCCGGCACGTTCGCCGAGTGCGTGGTGCTGGAGACGCTCGTGCTGTCGGTGCTCAACCACGACTGCGCGGTCGCCGCCGCCGCGGCCCGGATGGTCACCGCTGCCCGGGGCCGGGCGCTGATCGAGATGGGCTCCCGCCGGGCGCACGAGGAGGCCGCGGTCGCGGCGGCGCGGTCCGCGTACCTGGCCGGATTCCGGTTCACCTCCAACCTGGCCGCCGGGCAGCGCTACGGCATCCCCACCGCGGGCACCGCCGCGCACGCCTTCACGCTGCTGCACGACGACGAGCGGGCCGCGTTCGCCTCCCAGGTCGCCACGCTGGGCAAGGACACCACGCTGCTCGTCGACACGTACGACATCGCCCAGGGCATCCGCAACGCGATCGCGGTGGCCGGGCCGGAGCTGCGGGCGGTCCGGATCGACTCCGGCGACCTCGCGGTGATCGCCCAGCAGTCCCGGGAGCTGCTCGACTCGCTCGGTGCCACCGAGACGAAGATCATCGTCTCCGGCGACCTCGACGAGTACGCCATCGCCGCGCTCGCCGCCGAACCGGTCGACATGTACGGCGCCGGCACCGCGGTGGTGACCGGCTCCGGGGCGCCCACCGCCGGCCTGGTCTACAAGCTGGTCGAGGTGGAGGGGCGGCCCGTGGTCAAGCGCTCCGAGCACAAGGCCACCATCGGCGGCCGGAAGGTCGCGGTCCGCCGGCACAAGCCCACCGGCACCGCCACCGAGGAGGTCATCGTGCCGCAGGGCGTACCGGACCGGCAGCCCAACGACCGGCTGCTCCAGCACTCGTACGTGGTGTCGGGCGAGCCGGAGACGCTGCCCACGCTGGAGGAGTCCCGGGACCACCTGCGCCAGTGCCTGATCTCGATCCCGTGGGAGGGGCTCAAGCTCTCCGCCGGGGATCCCGCCGTACCGGTGACCGTCGTACCAGCGAGCTGAGGAGGAACCCGTCAGATGGCGAACGCCCTGATCATCGTGGACGTGCAGAACGACTTCTGCGAGGGCGGCTCCCTCGCGGTCGGTGGCGGAGCCGGCGTGGCCGCCGGCATCTCCCGGCTGCTCGCCGCCGAGCCGGACCGGTGGGACCACGTGGTCGCGACGAAGGACTACCACGTCGACCCGGGCGCGCACTTCGGCGACCCGCCGGACTACGTCGACTCCTGGCCCCGGCACTGCGTGGTCGGCACCTCCGGCTCCGAGTTCCACAGCGAGCTGGCGACCGACCGGGTCGAGGTGATCTTCCACAAGGGCGAGCACGCGGCCGCGTACTCCGGTTTCGAAGGCCACGCGCCCGACGGCGAGTGCCTGGCCGACTGGCTGCGCCGGCACGACGTGGACCGGGTCGACGTGGTCGGCATCGCCACCGACCACTGCGTGCGCGCGACCGCGCTGGACGCCGCGCGGGAGGGCTTCCGGACCACTGTGCTGCTCGACCTGACCGCCGCCGTCGCGCCGGACACGCTCGACGTGGCGCTGCGGGCGCTCGACGGTGCCGGGGTGACAATGGTGGGCGAGCCTGTGATCGCCACCGCTTGACCCGGTAATCGCTTGCGGGTGTCGTACCCCGGCCCCAGGATGGCGCCGGAGGTACGGACCGTCGTGAACCTGAAGCCTTACCGGGAGGCGCTCGCCCTACCCGGTCTCCGATCGTTGCTGCTGGTGTCGGTGCTGGCCCGTGTGCCGCTGACCGCCACCGGGGTGACGCTCACCTTCTACGTGGTGCTCGACCTGGGCCGCGGCTACGGCGCCGCCGGCCTGGTCGGCGCCGCGTCGACGATCGGCGCGGCGGTCGGCGCCCCGCTGCTCGGGCGGCTCATCGACCGCCGAGGGCTCCGGCCGGTGCTGGTGCTCACCACAGTCGCCGAGGCGCTGTTCTGGTCCGCCGCGCCCACACTGCCGTACCCGGTACTGCTGCCTGCCGCGTTCTTCGCCGGGCTGCTCGCCCTGCCGATCTTCTCGATGGTCCGCCAGTCGATCGCCGCGCTGGTGCCGGTGGAGAAGCGCCGCCCCGCGTACGCGCTGGACTCGATGGCCGTGGAGCTGTCGTTCATGGTCGGCCCGGCGCTCGCCGTGGCCCTGGCCACCGCCGTCACGCCGCGCCTGACGCTCTGGGCGGTCGGCGCCGGCATCGTCGCCTCCGGCATCTGCTTCTGGCTGCTCGACCCGCCGATCCGGGCCGCCGACGAACCGGCCGGTCCGCAGCGCCCGGTGCACCGCCGCGAATGGCTCACCCCGCGGCTGCTCGCTGTGCTGGCGGTCAGCCTCGCCGCCACCCTGGTGCTCGGCGGCACCGACGTCGCGGTGGTCGCCGTGCTGAGGGAGGGAGGCGAGGTCGGCTGGACCGGCGCCGTGCTGGCCGCCTGGGCGGTCGCCTCGCTGGCCGGCGGCTTCGCCTACGGCGCGGTACGCCGCTCGTTCTCCCCGCTGGCGCTGATGGCGGCGCTGAGCCTCACCACCATCCCGGTCGGGCTGGGCGGGTCGCACTGGTGGCTGCTGTGTTTGGCGCTGATCCCGGCCGGTGCGCTCTGCGCCCCCACCATCGCGTCCACCTCCGACGCGGTGAGCCGGCTGGCCCCGTCCTCCGTCCGGGGTCTGGCGATGGGCCTGCACGGTTCCGCCGTGACGGTCGGCAT
This sequence comes from Micromonospora sp. ATLC20, assembly GCF_057196585.1. NCBI lineage: Bacteria > Bacillati > Actinomycetota > Actinomycetes > Micromonosporales > Micromonosporaceae > Micromonospora > Micromonospora sp. ATLC20. Next base: position 21,780 of record NZ_JBXUOV010000071.1, on the reverse strand, counting down.
CGCGCTCGGCGCACCGCTGGCCGGCGCGGTCATCGACGCCTCCGCGCCCGCGTGGGGCTTCGTGGTCACCGGCGCGATCGGCGCGCTGGTGGCGCTGGCGGTGCTCCCGATAGAGCTCCGCCACCGCCGCACCCCGGTCGACGCCCCGCCCGTGGACCCCGACCTGGCCCTCGCCTCCCGCTGACCCCCGCCCCTCGCGCACGCCTTCCGCCCACCCCGCCCGGCGTGATCGAGGAGCTCGCGTCCCCCGAGGCGGGGCCGACGCCGGTACGGGGAAGTGGCTGGTTCCACGCACCCCGGACACCACCACTCCCCCGTACTAGCGTCGCGTGACGGCCCCGGCCGGAACCCCACGTTCCCGGAAGTTGACCAAGGAGTTGGTGTCCCCTCATGCAGGCCAAACCGACACAAACCCCTTGATCACCGGGGCGCCCCGAGGCGGGGCGAAACCAGTACGGGGAAGTGGCTGGTTCCAGGCGCTCCGGACACCACCACTTCCCCGAACTGGTGCCGCACCCCGCTCCCCACCCCGGCGATCATGAAGTTGGCGGCGACAAATCGGACACGGAACACCGTCAACTTCATGATCAACGGGGACGGCCCGGGCGGGGACGGGCGGGCGGGGAGGGCGGGAGGAAACAGAGCGGGCGCCGCACCCCTGAGGGGGTGGGGCGCCCGGCCTTGAACTGGTGCGTCAGCGCTGGTCGAGGTTGCCTGCGGTGTCCTCCTGGTAGCTGGCGCCACCGTTGACCTCGCTGGTCAGCGGCTTGGCACCACCCTCCGGCGGACCGGCCAGGCTCTGCCCGGCGGCCAGCTCGGGGAACTTCGCGTCGAACGCCGGCCGCTCCGAGCGGATGCGCGGCATACGGTCGAAGTTACGCAGCGGCGGCGGGGAGCTGGTGGCCCACTCGAGCGAGTTGCCGTGGCCCCACGGGTCGTCGACCTCGACGACCGGGCCGGTCTTGTACGACTTCCAGCAGTTCCAGATGAACGGCAGCGTCGAGATACCGGTGATGAACGCGCCGATCGTGGAGATCGTGTTCAGCGTGGTGAAGCCGTCGGCGGCCTGGTAGTCGGCGTACCGGCGCGGCATGCCCTCGTTGCCCAGCCAGTGCTGCACCAGGAACGTGGTGTGGAAGCCGATCATGGTCAGCCAGAAGTGGATCTTGCCGAGCCGCTCGTCGAGCATCCGGCCGAACATCTTCGGGAACCAGAAGTAGATGCCGGCGAACACCGCGAACACGATGGTGCCGAAGAGCACGTAGTGGAAGTGCGCCACCACGAAGTACGAGTCGTGCAGGTGGAAGTCGAGCGGCGGGCTGGCCAGCAGCACACCGGTGAGACCACCGAAGAGGAAGGTCACCAGGAAGCCGATCGAGAACAGCATCGGCGTCTCGAAGGTGATCTGGCCCCGCCACATGGTGCCGATCCAGTTGAAGAACTTCATACCGGTGGGCACGGCGATCAGGTAGCTCAGGAAGCTGAAGAACGGCAGCAGCACCTGGCCGGTGGCGAACATGTGGTGCGCCCAGACGCTCATCGACAGGGCGGCGATGGCGATGGTGGCGGCCACCAGGCCCTTGTAGCCGAAGATCGGCTTCCGGGAGAACACCGGGATGATCTCGCTGATGATGCCGAAGAACGGCAGCGCGATGATGTACACCTCGGGGTGACCGAAGAACCAGAACAGGTGCTGCCACAGCATCGGCCCGCCGGTCGCCGGGTCGTACACGTGGGCGCCCATCAGGCGGTCCGCGGCGAGCGCGAACAGCGCGGCGGCCAGCAGCGGGAAGACCAGGATCGCCAGCAGGCTGGTGACCAGCATGTTCCAGGTGAAGATCGGCATCCGGAACATGGTCATGCCGGGCGCGCGCAGGGTCAGGATCGTGGTGATCAGGTTGACCGCGCCGAGGATCGTGCCCAGACCGGAGATGGCCAGGCCGACGACCCACATGTTGGCACCCACGCCCGGGGCGTGGTCGGCGGTGCTCAGCGGCGTGTACGCGGTCCAGCCGAAGTCGGCCGCGCCACCCGGGGCGATGAAGCCAGCGGTGGCGAGCGTGCCACCGAACAGGTACAGCCAGTAGGCGAAGGCGTTGAGCCGGGGGAACGACACGTCCGGCGCGCCGATCTGCAGCGGCACCACGTAGTTCGCGAAGGCGAACACGATCGGCGTCGCGAAGAACAGCAGCATGATCGTGCCGTGCATCGTGAAGAGCTGGTTGTACTGCTCGGGCGACAGGAACTGCAGGCCCGGTCGCGCGAGTTCGGCACGCATGATCAGGGCCATCAGGCCACCGATCATGAAGAACACGAACGCGGTGACCATGTACATGATCCCGATCTGCTTCGCGTCCGTGGTGCGCAGCAGCCGCGCGATGGCCGACCCCTTGACCGGCTCGCGGACCGGCCAGGGCCGGGTCACGACCGGCTTGGGTGCGACGGTGGTCACGAGTGGCCTCCGGTTCTGGTTGTCCCGCTCGGCGCGCTGGTCATCGGCGCAGCCGTCATCCGTAGGGAGGATAGTCCCCGGTAGGTGGCCCCGCCGCGTGGGGTGGGCGGCTACGATCTCCCGCTCTCTAGAGGGGGCCGGTCAGGAGCCGGTAGTGCTCCCGGAAGATCCGGCCGCCGCGTCCGCGCAGCAACGGGTCGCGCAGCGCCGGCGGCACGTCGCGGGTGCGGTTGCGGTCCCGGGTCCGGTCCCGCACCCAGCGGGTACGCGGGCGGCGACGACTCTCGTACGCGATCAGCGCGGCGTCGACGCTGCCGGCGGCCCGCAGCGACTCGGCGAGCACGACGGCGTCCTCCAGCGCCATGGCGGCACCCTGAGACAGCGTCGGCGCGGTGGCGTGAGCGGCGTCACCGACGAGCAGTACCCGGCCGTGGAACCAGCGTCCCAGCTCGACCTCCTCGGTGCGCTCCACGCACACGGTCTCCAGCGCGGCGAGCACCTCGGGCACCGGGCCGCCGTAGGAGCCGAACAGCTCGTGCAGGCGGGCGACCGGGTCCGCGGGCAGGTCGGTGCCGGCCTCGTCGGCGTAGCAGTAGAGCCGTCCGGCGCCGAGCGGCACCACGAGGAACCCGGCCCGCTGGCCGAGCAGGGCGGTCCAGTCCGCGATGCGGGGGCCGCCGCGCACCAGGGCGCGGTAGACCACCTGCCCGGCGGGGCGTGGCGGTCCGCCGAGCGCGGCCAGGGTCCGTACCGCCGAGCGGGGTCCGTCGGCGCCGACGACCAGGTCGTACTCAGCGGTGGTGCCGTCGGTGAAGCCGACGGCGACCCGGCCGGGCAGCGGGTCGACGGTGCTCACCTCGGCGCCGTGGCGCACCGCGCCGCCGGCGCCGGTGAGCAGCACCCGGTGCAGTTCGGCCCGGGGCAGCGCCCGGCACTCCCCCACGCCGGCCCAGAGCGCGTCGAGGTCGACCTCGCACAGCGGCGCCCCGGCGGCGTCGAGGAAGCGCTGCCGGTGGATCACCTGGCCGAGGGGGCGCAGCGGCCCGTCGAGGTCGAGCCGGCGCATCGCCCGGGCGGCGTTGCCTGGTAGGTAGAGGCCGGTCTCGATCGTCTCGGTGGGTGGCAGCCGTTCGGTGACGTCGGGCCGGAACCCCGCCAGGCGCAGCGCCCGGGCCACGGCGAGGCCGGCGATGCCCGCGCCGACGACGAGGATGCGCACGGGGGAACCACCCATCACGGGGTACGCCTCCGGAGGGGGATCGGAACGCGTTGGAGGCAAGACATTACTCGCCGCAACCAGGCGGCGGAAGTGCCCGTGCGCCCTGGCGCGGGCCACCGGTCGGCGGCACACCCCGTCCCACCGGCAGGAATCCCGCCTCCATCTGGGGGAAGGGGACGGCCGTCGCCCTCGCTCGCGCCACCGGCCGGACGCGGAGCGTTAACGAGCCCGGCGCATTTGCGCAATGATTCGAGGCATGTAAATGTGTTCCTTGCATCGTGGGAGCGCTCCCGCCCGTATCACCGACCGAACCGGCGCCGTCCCGCGCCGAGCCAAGGAGCATCATGAAGCGTCCACTCAGGGCCCTCGCGGCGGCCGGACTGCTCGCCGCCGGCACCCTCGTCGCCGTCGCGCTCGGCGGCACCGCCTCCGCCGACACCCAGATCTGCGAGCAGTACGGCTCGACCACGATCGGCGGCAAGTACGTGGTGCAGAACAACCGCTGGGGCACCAGTGCCCAGCAGTGCATCAACGTCACCTCGACCGGCTTCTCGATCACCCGCGCGGACGGCTCCGCGCCGACGAACGGGGCGCCGGTCTCCTACCCGTCGATCTTCGTGGGCTGCCACTACACCAACTGCTCGCCCGGCACGAACCTGCCGGTACAGGTGAAGAACATCAGCAGCGCACCGGCCAGCATCAGCTACAACTACGTCAGCGGCGCGATCTACGACGCCGCGTACGACATCTGGCTCGACCCGTCGCCGAAGCGCGACGGCGTGAACCAGATGGAGATCATGATCTGGCTCAACCGGCAGGGGCCGATCCAGCCCATCGGCTCGGTGGTCGGCAATGCCAGCATCGCCGGCCGGACCTGGGAGGTCTGGCGCGGCAGCAACGGCTCCAACAACGTCATCTCGTACGTGGCGCCGTCGGCTGTCCCCAGCTTCAGCTTCGACGCGATGGCGTTCATCAACGACACCCGTAACCGGGGCGCGATCACGAACGACTGGTACCTGACCAGCATCCAGGCCGGGTTCGAGCCGTGGCAGGGCGGCGTCGGGCTGGCGGTGAACTCGTTCTCGCAGAGCGTCAACACCGGTTCCAACCCGCCGCCGACCACGTCGGCGCCGACCACGCCCCCGCCGTCCGGCGGCGCGTCCTGCACCGTCACCTACAAGGCGGCGAACGTGTGGAACAACGGCTTCACCGCCGACGTGACGGTCAAGAACACCGGCTCCGGCACGATCAACGGCTGGACGCTGAACTACAACCTGCCCTCCGGGCAGACGGTCACCAACGCGTGGAACGCCACGGTGAGCCAGAGCGGCTCGGCGGTGACCGCCCGCAACGCCGGCTACAACGGCACGCTGGCGCCCGGGGCGTCCACCAGCTTCGGCTACCAGGCGACGCTGAACGGCAGCTACTCCGCGCCGAGCAGCTTCACGCTCAACGGCTCCACCTGCGCCCGGGGCTGACCTCCGCACGCGGCAAGGGGCGCGGTCCGCAGCGGACCGCGCCCCTTGCACGTGTACGCCTCAGCCGGCGAGTGCGTCGACGTCGCGCATCTCCTCGGCGGTGAGCGAGAACCCGAACACGTCGACGTTGGCGCGGATGCGCTCCGGCGTGACCGACTTCGGGATGACCACGATCTCGTGGTCGATGTGCCAGCGCAGCACCACCTGGGCCGGCGACACGTCGTGCGCCTGGGCGATGCGGACCAGCACCGGGTCGGACAGGTCACTGGCCTTGAACGGGCTGTACCCCTCCAGCGCCACGCCCCGGTCCCGGTGGGCGGCGTGTGTGTGCCTGTCGTACAGCGACGGGCTCCAGCGGATCTGGTTGACCGCCGGCGTCTCCTCGGTGGCCTGGATCAGCTCGTCGATCTGCCCGATCGAGTAGTTGCTCACCCCGACCGTGCGCGCCATGTTCTCGTCCCGCGCGGCGAGCATCTCCCGCCACACCGGGATGCTGTCGCCCGGCGCGGACGGCGGCCAGTGCACCAGCCACAGGTCGACGTAGTCGGTGTCCAGGGCGGCCAGGCTGGCCTCGATGGTCTCCCGTTCCCGGCCCACCCGGTCCGGCGGCAGCTTGGTGGTGATGAAGACGTCCTCGCGGCGCAGCCCGCTCTCCTTGACCGCCCGCCCGACCTCCTTCTCGTTGCCGTACATGGTGGCCGTGTCGATGTGCCGGTAGCCGGCGTCCAGCGCGGCGAGCACCGCCTCGTACCCGGCCTCGCCGGTGGCCTGCCACGTGCCGAAGCCGAGCAGCGGGATCCGGACGTCGCCGGGGAGCGGAAGGGTGGGCTGGTCGCTGTCCATGTCCCCCGTTCTACCCCGGTTGGCCGCACACACACCGGCATCCCGGCGCGTACGGCGGGTCTGGGGGAGGATGCGGGGATGGCGGACCGGCTGGAGGAGTACCGGCGGAAACGGGACGCCGCGCGTACCCCGGAACCGGTGCCCGAGCGGGCTGCCGGCCGGAAGCGGTCCGCGCGGCGCGCGCCCCGCTTCGTCATCCAGCAGCACCACGCCCGGAGCCTGCACTGGGACCTGCGCCTGGAGCACGACGGCGTGCTGGCCTCCTGGGCGGTGCCGCGCGGCCTGCCGCGCGACCCGGGCCGCAACCACCTGGCGGTGCACACCGAGGACCACCCGATGGAGTACCTGACGTTCCACGGGGAGATCCCCGCCGGGGAGTACGGCGGCGGGCGGATGACAGTGCACGACACCGGCACCTACCGCGCGGAGAAGTGGCGCGACGACGAGGTGATCGTGGTGCTCGACGGCGAGCGCACGAAGGGCCGGTACGTCCTGTTCGCCACCGGCGGGCGGGGCCGGGACTGGATGATCAGGCGCACCGACCCGGCACCGGAGGGCTGGACGCCGATGCCCGAGCTGGTCCGCCCGATGCTCCCCGCCGAGGGCGGGCGGCTGCCGCGCGACGCCGCCGCCTGGGGGTACGAGCTGCGCTGGGCGGGCGTGCGCGCGACGGCGTACGTCTCGGGCGGCCGGCTGCGGCTGCTCGACGGCGACGACACCGACGTCACCGGGTCGTACCCCTGGGCGCGGGCGATGGCCGAGGCGCTGGCCCCGGCCGAGGCGGTGCTCGACGGCGTGCTGGTCCGGATCGACCCGGCCGGGCGGGTCCGTCCGCCGACCCGGCGCGACGGTCAGTTCCTCGCCGTCGACCTGCTCTGGCTGGAGGGCGTGTCCAGCCTCGACGTGCCGTACGCGCAACGCCGTGACCTGCTCGACGGTCTGGCGCTCACCGGTCCGCACTGGCAGACTCCGCCGTGGTTCCCGGGAGTCGGCGCGGACGCCCTACGGGCCGCCCGTGAGCAGGGGCTCCCGGGAGTGGTGGCGAAACGCCTCGACTCCCCGTACGAGCCGGGCCGGCGCAGCCGGCACTGGCTGAGCATCGACGCGAGCTGAGGACCACCGTGCACCTGACGCACCTGGAGTGCCCGCGCTGCGGCAGTGAACACCCGGCCGACGTGTTGCAGAACCTGTGCGGCTGCGGCTCGCCGCTGCTGGCCCGTTACGACCTCGCCGCGGTGGCCGCCACCGTCGCGCCCGAGCAGTTCGGGCTGCGCCCGGCCGACCTGTGGCGCTACCGGGAGCTGCTGCCGGTGGCCGACCCCCGGTGTGTCACCACGCTGGGCGAGGGCTGGACGCCGATGTGGCGCGCGCCGGCGTACGGCCACGAGATCGGCATCGCGGACCTGATCGTCAAGGACGAGGGGCTGACGCCGACCGGGTCGTTCAAGGCGCGCGGCGCGTCGGTGGGCGTGAGCCGGGCCCGGGAGCTGGGCGTGCGGCGGATCGCCATGCCCACGAACGGCAACGCGGGAGCGGCCTGGGCCACGTACGCGGCGCGGGCCGGGATGGGCGCGACGATCGCCATGCCGCTGGCCGCGCCGACGATCTGCCGCGAGGAGTGCCTCGCCGCCGGCGCCGACCTGCGGCTGATCGACGGCCTGATAAACGACGCGGGCCGGGAGATCGCCGAGCTGATCGCCGGGTCGGACGGCGGGATCTTCGACGCCGGCACGCTGCGCGAGCCGTACCGCCTCGAAGGCAAGAAGACCATGGGGTACGAGATCGTCGAGCAGCTCGGCTGGCAGGTGCCCGACGTGATCGTCTATCCGACCGGCGGGGGCGTCGGGCTGATCGGCATCCACAAGGCGCTGCACGAGCTGCGCGAGCTGGGCTGGGTGGAGGACCGGCTGCCCCGCCTGGTCGCGGTGCAGTCCACCGGGTGCGCGCCGATCGTGCGGGCGTTCGCGGCCGGCGAGGAGCGCGTCACCCCGTGGGAGGACGCGCACACCGTCGCGTTCGGCATCACCGTCCCGGCCCCGCTCGGCGACGAGCTGATCCTGTCCGCGCTGCGGGAGAGCGCCGGCACCGCGATCGCGGTGGACGACGCGGAGATCCTCACCGACCTGCGCGACTTCGCCGCCCGGGAAGGGCTGCTGCTCTGCCCGGAGGGCGCGGCCTGCCTGACCGCCGCCCGGCACCTGCGCGCGGGCGGGTGGATCCGGCCCGGTGAGCGCGTGGTGGTGCTGAACACCGGGGCCGGCGTCAAGTATCCGGGTCTGGTGCACAGCGGGGCGCCCGTCTGACAGGCGAGGTCGTGGCGCCCCGCTCGAACCGCAGTCAGGAGGTGGGCGGCTCGTCCTCGCCCGCCTCCTCGGCGGCGTCCGCCTCCTCCTTCGTCTTGTGCACCGCACCGTCGGCGTGCTCGGGCGGCCCGTAGACGGTGTAGAGCACCAGCGGGTTCGGCCCGGTGTTGACGAAGTTGTGCTTCGTGCCGGCCGGTACGACCACCAGGTCGCCGGAGACGACCTCCTTCTTCTCCCCGGCCACCCGCGCCTCGCCGGTGCCGCTGACGAACGTGAGGATCTGGTCGATGCCCTCGTGGACCTCCTCGCCGATCTCGCCGCCCGGCGGAATGGTCATGATGACCAGCTGGGTGTGCTCCCCGGTCCAGAGCACGCGGCGGAAGTCGGGACTCTTCTCGGCGACTGTCGCGATAGTGAAATGCTCCATGGCCCGCTCATACCCCGATCACGCGCCCGCCACGCCGGGAGTCGCAGATGGTGGAATTCCCCACGCCGATCCGGTTTGGATGCCCTGAGACGGGGCATGTGCTGCCGACAAGACCGGTGCGGGCTGGGCCGGTCGAGCCAGGTCCCCGCCGGCGTACCGCCGTACGGCTGCGGTGGTGGGAGACGGCCGGAGCGCGGCGACGTTACGACCGGAGGTCGTGCGGCGCCGTGCGCTCGTCTGCGGGTCCGGTCAGGCCAGCACGGCCAGGTGGAACGGGCGGTCCGCGTGCCCGCTCGCGCCGTGCGTCTCGACGAACACCGCGTTGGCGATGCCCGAGCGTGGCGCCACAGTGATGACGCCCTGCGGTACCAGCCCGTTCGCCGTCGCGAGACCGACCGTCCCGACGTACGCCGCCCCGGCCACGTCCTGGTCGAACGCGACCTGGTACATCCCGGCGGCGAGCCGGGTGGCCGAGGTGGCGCCGAGGCCCCGGACGAGCCGTCCGTTGGCGTCGACCACGGCGAACAGCATGCGCGCGGTAGGCGGCAACCCGACCGGCGAACACGAGTTGATCTCGGTGTCGGCGTGCGCGGCCTCCCGCATGCTCGGGATCGGCTGGCCGGTGTTTTCCCTCCTTGCCCTGCGGCTCGGCATGGTGATCCTCTCTCCCGCCGGTACGCCGGCAGGAGGCGTTCGTACACTTCCGGGCGATCGTCGGCGGTCCCCCTCGGTGATTCCGACGCTATGTCGGCGAAGCGCCCGGCAACCAGCCGGAGGATTGTCCGATCACTGACAGCGGATGGCCCTGAGCTGCGGAAACGTCGCCCTGACGGTCGACGTCGTGGCTCGCTCCGCCGGCCCCTGCGACGCCTGCTCCCGGAACCGGAGCCGACCGGAAACCATGACGCAGCGAAGTCGTCTGGCTACATTGAAGTATGGTGCCGCCGCTCCGAGGTCGACCTCCGGCCTACCGCCCGGTGCTTGCCGCCCGGCGCGGGGAACTGGAGGCGCTGACCCGGCTCGACGACGCCTCCGCCGCGCTGCTCGCACCGATCCTCGACGTTCCGGCCGACGCGCCGTCCATCGTGGACGCACTGAATCGGCTGCCCGGCGGACTGCTGCCCGCCGTCGACGTGTCGGCGCTGCCGGACACCGCGGACCACGATCCGGCCCGCTGGGGCGTACCGCTGGTGCCGGTGATCGGTCTCGCGGACAGTGACCGGCGGCTGGCCGCGCACGGCGCGGCGGCCCGGGCCTGGGCGCACCACGCGGTGGTCCGGTTGCGCGTCGGTCCGGACCGGGCCGGACCGGACGCCGCGACGGCGGCCGCGGAACGGGTGTGGCGGGTGACCGGACTGCTGCCCGAGCAGTGCGACCTGCTGCTCGACGCCGGGGACGTGTGCTGCCGGGCCGATGTCCGGCTGGCCGAGCCGCGGGTCCGGCGGGCGGCGCAGTGGGCCCGGCGGCACGCCTGGCGTTCGGTCACGGTGGCCGCGGGCGGGATGCCGCCGTCGCTGTCCCGGCTGCCGGTGGACGAACCGGTGCGGCTGGACCGCTACGACTGGTCGCTCTGGCGGCGCCTGGCCGACCTGGGCCTCGGATACGGCGACTACGGCGTCTGCTGCGCGGTACGGGACGCGGACGAGCCGGGCGACCGGACCCCGACGCTGCGCTGGGCCGCCGACGACGCGTGGTGGGTGTACCGCTGGTCGCGGCGAGGCGGGCGGGGCGACGAACGCTTCGCCGACCTGTGCCGCACGCTCACCACAGCGCCGCACTGGTCGACGGCCGGGGCCGGCTTCTCCTGGGGCGACCACGAGATCGTCCGGCGGGCCCGGCGGGGTGCGGGCGCGGGCTCACCGGCCAACTGGATCGCATGGAGCACCTCGCACCATCTGGCGCACGTGCTGGCCGCGCTGGTCCGGCCGGAACCGGACCAGCGGGCCGGCTGAGCTCACTCCTTCTCGGTGAACCCGAACTGGACCACGCCCTCCTCGTCGACGACCGCGTCCACAGACGTGTCGTTGAGCAGCTCGGCCGCGTCCGAGTCGAGGAAGATGCGCGCCCCCTCGGTGTCCACCACCTGGTCACCCTGCAACGGCTGCGGCACCAGCTCGATCGAGAGCGAACCGGCGTCGGTGTCGGCGGCGATGCGCAGCCCGCCCGCGTCGGCGACGTCCTGCTGGGCGGCGAGGTCACGGATCACCAGGACGGCGTTGTCGGTCATGGTCAGCATGGCTGAACTCCTCATGGCTGGATGTCGGGATTCGCGGGCGACACGGCCCACGCGGTCGGCTCGCGACCCGGAAGCGGGCGAGACACCGTCCCGCCGCGCTGGAAGCAGGGCGGTTCCCCGGCCCTCACCCCCACCGTGCCCGCTGCCAGGTCATCCGTCAAACGGAACCCGGCGATCGGCCGCTCCTCGGTGACCAGGTGTTTTCCCCGATCCGGACCGGGAACACCGGGGGTTTACGGTGACCGCATCGGCGGCCGCAAATAACCTTTCGCGCCGGAGTCTTTTCCGCAGGAAATCTCCGTGGCAGCATCGTCCCATGCATCGACGCCTATTCCCCCGGGCGCTCGCGGTGCTGGCGCTGGTCGCCACCGCGGCCGCCGCCGGCACCACCACCGCCACCGCTGAAGCGCCCACCCCCGCGCAGACCCGGCTGAACGCCACAATCGACGCGGTCCTCGCCGACAGCCGCCTCAACGGGGCGCAGGCGGGAGTGGTCGTCGTCGACACCACCACCGGCCGTACGCTCTACGACCGCAACGGCAGCCGGCGGCTCATCCCCGCCTCCAACACCAAGCTGCTCACCTCGGCGGCGGCGATGGAACTCCTCGGCCCCGGTCACCGCTTCACCACCGAGGTCAGCGCCGACGGGCCGCGCCGCGCCGGGGTGGTCTCCGGCGACCTCTACCTGCGCGGCGGCGGCGACCCCACCATCCTCGCCGCCGACTACGACCGCCTCGCGCAGCAGGTCGCCGCGGCGGGCGTACGCGTGGTCGCGGGCGATCTGGTCGCCGACGACACCCGCTACGACAAGGGCCGGCTCGGTCCGGACTGGACCTGGGACGACGAGCCCTACTACTACGCCGCGCAGGTGTCCGCGCTGACGGTCGCCCCGGACACCGACTACGACGCCGGCACCGTGATCGTGCACGCCACCCCCGGCACGCGGGCCGGCGCACGGCCGAGGATCTCCATGACGCCGGAGAACGGCTGGCTGCGGATCGACAACCGGGCCGAGACGGTCGCCGACGGCGAGACGAGCATCTCCTTCGAGCGTGAGCACGGCGGCAACACCGTGGTGGTGACCGGCCAGATCGCGGTCGGCCAGGCCGCCGAGAGCGACTGGGTCACCGTGTGGGAACCGACCGGGTACGCCGCCGACGTGTTCCGCTCCGCGCTGCGGCGCCACGGCGTACGGGTGCTCGGCCGGACCGTGCTCGGCACCGCCACCCCCGACACCGCCAAGCCGCTCGCCCGGCACGACTCGATGCCGCTGGCCGACCTGATGGTGCCGTTCCTCAAGCTCTCCAACAACGGTCACGCCGAGGTGCTCACAAAGGAACTGGGCCGGCAGCTGTCCGGGGCCGGCACCTGGGCCGCCGGGCTGTCCGCGATCAGCGGATACGTGGGCGACGCCGGAGTGGACACCGGCACGCTGCGCCAGCGCGACGGGTCCGGCCTGTCCCGGCGCAACCTGGTCCCACCGGCCCAGTTCGTCACGCTGCTCTCGGCGGTCCGCGCCGAACCGTGGTTCGACACCTGGTACGCCGCGCTGCCGGTGGCCGGCAACCCGGACCGGTTCGTGGGCGGGACGCTGCGCAGCCGGATGGGCGGTACCGCCGCCGCGAACAACGTGCACGCCAAGACCGGCAGCCTGACCGGCGCGTCGGCGCTCTCCGGTTACGTCACCGACGCCGACGGACGGCTGCTCGCGTTCTCGATCGTGCTGAACAACTACCTCACCTCGTCGGTGAAGGGGCTGGAGGACCAGATCGCCATCGCGCTCGCCTCGTACACCGAGAAGGAGACGGCGACCGCCCGGCGGGCCGTGCCGGTCGCGCCCGAGTCGCCGCGCGTACCGGAGGGGCGGGAGTGCTCCTGGGTGAAGCCCGCGCTCTGCTGACCGGCCCGGCCGCCCCGGTGCTCAGGCGCCGGGGCGGTACGGACGCGGGTCGGCGGCGGGGTCGCCGCGCTCGACGAGTGCATCGATCTCGGCCGGCGGCAGTCCGCGCAGGGTGAGCACCCGGCGGCCCCACACGTGCAGGCGGCACGGGTGCGGGCTGGCGTCGTTGCGGCAGATGGTCCCGCCCGACCAGGCCCGCGGCGCGTGCACCACCACCGCCCGCACCGCGAACTGGACGTCCTCGACCGTCACGTACGGCGGCATCGGGATCTCGCGCAGCACGTCACGGTCGGTGCGCGGGCGGGTGGGTGCGACGGGTGCAGGGCCGGTCATCGGTCGGGCCTCCACAGAGGATGGTCGGACGGGACAACCGAAACGTACGACGCCCGGCCGGGTACGCGACGGACAAACTGTCCCCGCTCAGCGCAGCGCCACCGCCTGCAGGCTGACGTTGCCGCAGTCGCCCAGCGACTCCTCCACCGTCCAGCTCATCAGCAGCCGCGCGCCACGCGAGGCGCGGAACTTGATCGTGAACTCGGTGGTGAGCGCGGTGTGCGGATCCTCCATCCGGAGCGTGGTCACCGGGCCGCCGCTGGAGACGCGCACGTCGAGGCGGCCCCGGGCCATCCAGAGTCCGGCGTACAGACGCACCGTGCGCTGCTGCCCGTCGGCGGCCACCGACAGGTTGAACCCGCTGCCCCGCTGGCAGGTGTAGACGCCGGACATGGTGCCGCTCGCCGACGCGACCGGGTTGCCGTCACGCCACGCGTACGCCTCGGGGTTGTTGCTGAAGCTCTCCCGCCGCCCCCGGCCGCCCTCGTCGCGGATCTCGCCGGAGCCACCGCGCTTGCGGACCGTCCGGTCGGCGCCGGTGAGCCCCCAGTGGACCCAGTCGGTGGGCCCGGCGGCGGTGAGGTCGACGGTGGCGGGGACCTCGGCGCGGGTCACGGTGACGGCCGGCGGGAGCGCGGGCGTCGGTGACGGTGACTGCGTGGACGGCGACGGGCTCGGCGACGGCGGCCGCTGGCGGGGACGCAGCCCCGGGTTGACCACCGTGTCGTCGGCCTCGTTCGGCAGCCCGACCCGGCCGGGTGGCGCCACCGGCACTCCGGCGTGCTCCTCGCGCGGCGTGTCGTGCCGTTCGACGCCCAGGTAGACCGCCAGTGCCGCCAGGCAGAGAAGGGCGGCCAGCCCTTCGAGCATCAGCCGACGCCGGCGGCGCAGCCGGCGCAACGCGGACCGGGTACGCGGAAGGCCGTGCCGGTGCGAGCCGGGGCCGGTACGCGAACGGTCCTCCTGGCCCACCACACCCTCCACTTCGGTCACGACACCGCCGGATACGACAGGTGTGCGACGGGCTTCACGGTGTCACCGGACGGCTCTTTGCGCCATATGTCGAGTGACGGGCGTTTCCAGTTCGTTACCTGGCGACCGCTCGCCGGACGGCCGCTCAGCTTAGCGTGATCGCCTGCAACGCCACCCCGTCGTTCTGGCCGCCGGTCACGGTCAGGGCCTGCCACCTGATCAGCAGCCGCTCCCCCGGGGCCGCCCGGAAGCGGATGACGTACTGGTAGAAGCGGTCGCCCGCGGCGAGGGCGACCTCGCGGACGGCGGGGTCGCCACCACTGGACAGCGACAGGTCGAGCCGCGCACCGGCCGAGAAGGTGCCGACGAACAGCCGGACCGTACGCAGATCACCGCTCCCGGCCACGCCGAGCGTGAAGCTCTTCCCGGCGCCGCGCTGGAAGACACCCGCCCGGGTGCCCTCCTGACGCGCCGTCGGCGCGCCGTCGGTCCACTGCAGATCACAGGCGCCCGCGTTGTGCTCCAGCCGCTCGCCACCCGGGTCCTGGATCTCGCCGGTGCCGCCCGCCTTGCGGTGGAAGCTGTACGCGCCGGTACCGCCCCAGTGCCGCCAGTCCCGCGTACCGAGTTCGGTGAGCGACAACGACCCCGGCAGCGGCGCCAGGTCCACGTCGAGCAGCGGCCCGCCGGGTGCTTGGTCGCTCGGTGCTTGGTCGCCGGGTGCTTGGTCGCTCGGTCCTTGGTCGCTGGGTGCTTGGTTGCCGGGTGCCTGGTTGCCGGGTGCCGCCACGGGCGCGGTCTCCCGGGTCAGCGGGGGTGGCGTGGACGACCGGGCCGCGAACGCCAGCGCCGCCACCAGGCCGGTCACGGCCACCGCCGACAGCACGGCGCGTCGACGTCGACGGCGAGCGCGGGCCACCGCGACGCGAGTGGCCGGGGCGTCGGGCGGTGGACGCATCGGACCGGCGATCGGGGCGATGGTCCGGCCCAGCCGGGTCTTCGCCGCTCGGGCCGCGGTGCGCAGCCGGACGCCGATCCCGCCGGCCACGTCGGGCAGGCTGCCGGTCAGGTCGGCGAGGCGTGCCGGGATGCTCTCCCGGGCGGAGTGCCAACCCGGTCTCGCCTCCGCCAGCGGGTCCGCCCCGGCTGGCTCGGCCGGACCGAGGGCGGCGCCTGCCGACCCGGCCGGATCGTGGGCGGTGCCTGCCGACTCGACCGGGCCGAGGGTGTTGCCTGCCGACGTCGCCGGCTCGGCGGTGGCGGCCGGGCGGGCCGGCGACGGACCGGACAGGTGCAGTCCGATGGGCGCCGGCCCGACCAGCGGAACCCGGCCGCCGGGCGGATTCGGACGGGCCTCGGGGCCGACGGGCGCCGGCGCCACCGGTACGAGCGGGCCTGGTCCGAGCCGGTCCGGGGCGAACGGAGTCGACGCACGTGAGCCGGGCGCGACGGGAGCCGCCGCACCGGGTTCCGGCACGACGGGACCGGCCGGGCGTGTGCCGGGCCCGGAGGTGTCGACCGGAAGCGGGCCTGCGGCGGAAAGGTCGGAAGCCGACGGGCCGGAGGTGCGCGGAGGCGGCCAGACAGCGGTACCCGGCGGTTCCAGATCCCCCACGGGAACCCGATCGTCCGGGTCGGCCGTTGGACGGTCGCCGTCCGGCGGGGTCACCGTCCGGGGCGCGGCGGGATCCGTGTCCCCGGGCAGGCGGCGTGGACCGGCGGGGCGCTCCGGCGCGTCGGCCGCGTCGTCGGGGGTGGGCAGCCAGCCCCCGACCCGGATCCCGGTACGCGCGATGTCGTCCTCAGCCACCGACCCTCCCTCGGCCACCGGCGGCGAGCGGCCCGGCCCCGTGGCTCGCCGTAGGGAGGATGACACAGAACGCGATCTTGCAGAAGGCGTCAGCCCCTCGCAATTCCCACGCCCGCCGCCCGCCGACCACCCTCGACCGCCGGGTCGATCATGAAGTTGGCGGCCGCAGAACGGGCATCCAGTGCCGCTAAGTTCATGATCGACGCGTGTCAGCGACCGCGGGCGGGGGGTCAGTGGCGGGTTCGGTGTTGGAGGCCTCGGGTGGGGTGCCAGCTCTCGATCACGAGGTGGTCGGGTGGGTCGCCGACCCGGGTGAGCACCACCTCGGTCAGCTCGATCCGGAAGCTGTGCGAGCCGTCCTCGGCGGGCGGCTCCTCGTGCGCCCGGCCGGCGATCTTCGCGTCCCCGTCCCAGGTGGACGGGTCGTCCGGCGGGGCGTCCTCGGTCGGGCTGTGCAGCGCCACCCGGGGGTCACGGCGCAGGTCGAGCGCCTTCACCGCGCCGGCCATGCTGCCCAGCCGCAGCTGCCCGTCGTCACCGAAGTCGAACTCGGTGCCGCTGATCCGCGGCGAGCCGTCCCGGCGCAGTGTCGCCATCGTGCCGTGCTTGCGGACCGCGAAGCGGGCGCGTACCCGCGCCGCGAACTCGGGCTCCGCCGCCACCAGATCGGACCACCATGTCATGTGCCCGAGTGTGTCCGGAAAACCTGACAACCCGCGGCACATTTCCCGGCGGACTCAGCCCACCTGGAAACCGAGCGCCTGGGCCAGCATCACCGCCTGCTCGGCGTCGATCCGGGCACCGGAACGCTGCACCGCCGTCGGATCGAGCGCGGACAGGTCGCTGCCGCGCAGGTCGGCCCGGATCAGCTTGGCGGCGTGCAACTGGGCGCCGGAGAGGTCCACGCCGGTCAGCGTCGCGCCGGTCAGGTCGGCGCCGCTCAGGTCGACCTCGCGCATCCGTACGTCGGTGATCCGCGCCCCGCGCAGGTCGGCGCCGGCGAGCGTGACGAAGGACCAGTCGCCCCGGTTGACCCGCAGCGGGCGCAGGTCGCAGCGGTCGAACGTGCTGCCGACCAGCTTGCAGCCGGTGAACTCGGCCTCGAAGAGGTTGCACTTGCTGAACGAGCACCTGGTGAACGCCGAGTCGGTGTGCCGGGAGGCGTTGAACGCCACGTTGCCGAACACGCAGTCGGTGAAGACCGCGCCCCGGCTGACCGCCTCGGTCAGGTCGACGTGGAAGAACTCGCATCGCACGAAGTGCCGGTCGGCCAGCTCCTCGGCGTACCAGTCCTGCTGGCGGTAGGTGACGTCCTCGACCGGCTCGGGCATGCCACCGACCCTAGTGACACTTTCCGGCCGCGGTACCTGCGGGTAGGTTTCGCGTCGTGAGTGTCACGGTGAGCACCGACCCCGGCCACGTCGGCTTCGATCCCGCCCGGCTGGCGCGGATCGACGATCACTTCGCCCGGTACGTCGACGACGGCCGGCTCGCCGGCTGGCAGATCGTCGTCACCCGCCGCGGCGAGGTCGCCCACTCCTCGACGTACGGGCTGCGGGACCGGGAGGCCGGTACGCCGGTCGAGTCGGACACGCTCTGGCGCATCTACTCGATGACCAAGCCGATCACCTCGGTCGCCGCGATGATGCTCTGGGAGGAGGGCCGGTTCGAGCTGAACGACCCGGTGAGCCGCTGGCTGCCGGAGTTCGCCGACGTACGCGTCTACGACCGGGGTTCGGTGCTCAAGCCGTACACCGTGCCGGCGGTCGAGCCGATCCGGATCTGGCACCTGCTCACCCACACCGCCGGCCTGACGTACGGCTTCGCCCAGGTCTCGGTGGTCGACGGCCTGTACCGGGCGGCGGGCTTCGACCTGGGTGTGCCGGCGGGCGCGGACCTGGCGGCGGCCTCGGCCGGACTGGCCCGGCTGCCGCTGCTGTTCCAGCCGGGCACGAGCTGGAACTACGGCGTCTCCACCGACGTGCTGGGCCGCCTGGTCGAGGTGATCTCCGGGCAGTCGCTGGACGCGTTCTTCGCCGAGCGGATCCTGGGCCCGCTGGGCATGACCGACACCCGCTGGTGGGTGGACGCGGCGGACGCCAAGCGCCTGGCCGCGCTCTACGCCCCGCACCCGGCCACCGGCCAGGCGGTACGCGCCGACGGGGTGGGCCGGGCCGCGCTGGCGGAGCCGACCTGGCACTCCGGCGGCGGGGGGCTGGTCTCCACGGCGGCCGACTACCACCGGTTCACCCAGTTCCTGCTGCGCGGCGGCGAGCTGGACGGGGTCCGCCTGCTGGGCCCGCGCACGGTGCGTTTCATGACCCGCAACCATCTGCCGGGCAACCGGGACCTGGCCTCGTTCTCGCCGGAAGGCTTCGCCGAGACGATCCTCGACGGGATCGGCTTCGGGCTGGGCTTCGCGGTGGTGCTGGACCCGGTGCCGTCGCGGGTGCCGAGCAGCGTCGGCGAGTTCTACTGGGGCGGCCTGGCCAGCACCGCGTTCTGGGTGGACCCGGTGGAGGAGGTCACCGCGCTGCTGTTCACCCAGCTGATGCCGTCGAGCACGTACCCGCTGCGCGGCCAGCTGCGCCAGCTCGTCTACTCGGCGATCGTCGACTGAGCCGGTTCTGCGGAACTTCCCGCCGCCCGCCGGTGGGCTGCCTAGCCTGTGAGGCATGAGCGACATCGTCGTGTTCGGCGCCGGCGGGACGGCGGGCTCGCGGATCGCGGCCGAGGCGGCCGAGCGGGGGCACCGGGTGACAGCGGCGGTGCGGCGTCCGGAGGCGGTCGGCTACCTACCCCCAGGCGTACGCACGGTGACCGGCGACGCCACCTCGGCGCGCAGCGTACGCGAATTGGCCGAGGATGCGGACGTGCTGGTGGTGGCCATCGGCGGCGGCGAGCGGGAGTTGTGGCGCGACGCCGCGCGGACGCTGGTCGACACGTTGCGTGAGTTGCCGGACCCACCGCGGGTGATCCACGTCGGCGGCGGCTCGACGCTGCTCACGCCGAAGGGCACCCGTTACCTGGACGAGCCGGACTTCCCGGAGGAGTACCGGGACTCGGCGCACGGCCAGGCCGACGCGCTGGAGTTCTATCGCACCAGCGCGGACGGTGTGACCTGGACGTACGTCTCGCCGCCGCCGCTGGAGTTCCACCCGGGTGAGCGGACCGGGCACTACCGCACCGGCACCGACCATCCGGTGACCGACGCGCAGGGCCGTTCGGTGCTCACGTACGAGGATCTGGCGGTGGCGATCGTCGACGAGATCGAGAATCAGCGGTTCGGCAACGCCCGGTTCACCGTCGCGTACTGATCCGGCGCGCACTGATCCGGCGCGTACTGATCCGGCGCGTACTGATCCGGCGCGTACTGGTTCAGCCGGCCAGCCGGGCCGGGAAGCCGCCGGTGGCGATCGGGCCCCAGGACTCGATCGTGACGCGGATCAGTGACTTGCCCTGCGCGACCATGGCCGACCGGTACTCGTCCCAGTCCGGGTGCTCGCCGGAGATGCTGCGGAAGTACTCGACCAGCGGTTCCAGCGCCTCGGGCAGGTCGAGCACCTCGGCCACGCCGTCGACCTGCACCCACGGGCCGTCCCAGTCGTCGGAGAGCACGCACGCGGAGACGCGCGGGTCGCGGCGGACGTTGGCGACCTTGGCGCGCTCGGGATAGGTGGAGATCACCAGCCGGCCCTCGGCGTCCACCCCGCAGGCCACCGGGGAGGACTGCGGTCGCCCGTCGGAGCGGGTGGTCATGAGCACGACGTGGTGGCGGGGGCGGATGAACTCGATCAGGGCGTCCCGGTCGACCCGGGTGTTCTTCGCGATGCTGCGTGCCATGCCTCGGTTCTACCAGGCATGGTCGTCGTTCTCAGCGCGGACGCCCGGCCGCCCGCTGCGCGGTGACCTGCTCGGGCACGCGCGCGCGGGCCGAGGGCCGCCAGGCGCGGCCGTTGGCGTAGATGACCCGGAAACCGAGGTACGCGGCGAGCGGTGCCCAGTGCGCCGAGCGCATCCGCACCTCGGCGGCGTTGTGGCGCTGGCCGTTGGCGAGCACGTCGAGCAGCACCGTCTCGAAGGCGGCCGACTCGACCCAGTCGACCTCGCGGGTGAAGCCGCAGATCAGCGCCGCGCCGGTGACGTCGAGGAACTCGCGCAGCGTGGCGTCGGAGGCGCGCAGCACCGAGCAGCTGCCGAAGTAGAGACGGCGGCCCTCGCAGCGGCCGGCCATCCGCTCGGCCACGTCCGACAGCGCGACCGAGTCCCAGTCGGTGAGGCAGAGCCGGCTCGGCTCGCCGTGCATGGCGAAGAAGCCCACCCGGTGGTCCGCGTACTGCTTGAGCAGCCACCTGTCGACGAAGTAGAACAGCTCGTCGCGGGTGGCCGCGTCCTTGTGGATGTAGCGGATGCGGCCGAGTCGTTCGAGCAGGTCGAGCGTGGGCAGGACGGATCCTCGTTCGTTGAGGTCGCGGTGCCACTGCCCCTCGACGCAGAACACGCCACCACGCGCCAACGCCCACCTCCCCGCCCGTCGAGGTCGCCGCCCGGGTCCGGGAGCAGACGTTACCGCTCACCTCCGACGGGCGACACCCGGCGGCGTGTTCGCAAACAGGCACTATTCACAGCCGATATCCAGGAACCGCCTGATGTGAGAACAATTTCGGCTAATCACCACGAAGAATCCTCTCACCTGTCACGGTGAGAGAGACGGGACGTACCGGTCGATGTGCCCGTCCAACCCCAGTTCCGCTCTGACATCGGGAGGACTCTGTGCGCGTCAACACCCTGAAGCGGGCGGCGGTCGCGTTCGCGTTGGCCCTGCCCGGGGCCGCCGTGGCGACAGTCGTGGCCGCGCCACCGGCGCACGCCGACGGCTGCTACACGTGGAACCGGACGCTGTCCCAGGGAAGCTCCGGCGCCGAGGTCCGGCAGCTCCAGATCCGGGTGGCCGGCTGGGCCGGGTACGGCGGTGTCGTCCGGGTCGACGGCGTGTACGGCCCGGAGACGGCCGCCGCGGTCAAGCGCTTCCAGGCCGCGTACGGTCTGCGCGCCGACGGCGTGGCCGGGCCGCGGACGTTCGCCAAGATCTACGAACTGCAGAAGGACAGCGACTGCACGCCGAAGCACTTCAGCTACGCCGAGCTGGACAACGGCTGCGGCAAGGGCGGGTGGGCCGGTGGCCCGCTCTCCTCGTCGGCCACCCGGGAGAACGCGCTGCGCACCATGTGGAAGCTGGAGGCGCTGCGGCGCAGCCTCGGCGACAAGCCGCTCTACGTGACCAGCGGGTTCCGCAGCATCGCCTGCAACCGGCAGGTCGGCGGCGCCGCGGACAGCCAGCACCTCTACGGCACCGCGGCCGACCTGATCGCCAAGCACCGCAGCCTCTGCGACATCGCCCGATCCGCCCGTGACCAGGGTTTCAGTGGCATCTACGGGCCCGGCTACCCGGACCACGACGACCACACGCACGTGGACTCGCGGCGGGAGAACAACCGGGACAAGGTGGCGAACACCAGGGACTGGTCCGCCCCGGACTGCGGAGTCAAGTGAGGCGGTGACGGCGGCCCGGCACGGGGGTGGGGGCTCCCCGGCCGGGCCGCCGTCGGCATGCTCCGGCACGAGCGACGCCGCTCCGCGACGGGGCGTCGACGCGACCGGAACCGGGCGCCGGGTCGGATCGCCCGGGCCTGGCGGCGGGAGTCAGCTCGCCCGGGGCCAGCGGGGCCGGGCGGTGGGAGCCGACCGGGCGGCGACGGGCCGCAGACCGGGCCGGACCGGTGGCGCGGCGACCCGCGGGACCGGAC
>NZ_JBXUOV010000070.1:0-28451 GCF_057196585.1 Micromonospora sp. ATLC20 | reverse complement strand
CGGCCCGCCGACGGCGAGGCCGAGGCGGCGCCCTGGCCCGCCGACGCCGTGGTGGTCTGCGCCTTCGACGACGCCGCGGCCGACCACGCCACGGCCACCGCCGCGCTGAACACGGCCGGCTGGTACGACCACACCGGCCTGCGCATCCCGGTGCTGTTCGTCTGCGCCGACGGCGGCGCCTCCGCCGAGGGCTGGGTGGCCGCCACGCTGCGGGCCCGGCCCGGCATCAGGTACTTCGCCGCCGACGGCACGGACGTGGCCGCGACCTACCGGGTCGCGGCGGAGGCGGCGGAGTGGGTACGCCGGCAGCGCCGGCCCGCCGCGCTGCACCTGAGCGCGGTCCGCCTGATGGAGCACTGTGACGGCGACGCGGCCCGCGACCCGCTGCTGGCCACCGCGCGGCTGCTGGTGACCTCCGGGTACGCCAGTGGCGAGGAACTGCTCGCCCGCTACGACGAGCGGGGCTGGCAGCTGCGCCGCGTCGCCGAGGAGGTGCTGGACGAGCCGAAGCTCGCGTCCCCGGTCGAGATCGTGCGGGAGCTGGCGCCACGCCGGCCGGTGCGGGTGTCCCGCGCGGTCGCCGAGGCGGCGGCGCACGCGGCCGGGCCGGGCGCCGGAGCGCGGGCGGAGGCGTTCGGCGGCAAGCCGCCGGAGCTGACCGGCCCGCTCACGCTGGCGCAGAGCATCAACGCCGCGCTCGCCGACGGCATGCTCGACCACCCCGGGACGGCGGTGTTCGGCCACGACGTGGCCGCCCGTCGCGGGGTGTACGGGGTGACCGAGGGGCTGCGGGACCGGTTCGGGGCGGCGCGCGTGTTCGACACGCTGCCGGACGAGACCTCGATCCTCGGGCTCGGGCTGGGTGCCGGGCTGGCCGGTCTGCTGCCGGTGCCGGAGATCCGCCACCTGACGCTGCTGCACGGCGCCGAGGACCAGCTCCGCGGCGAGGCGGCCACCATGCGGTTCCTCTCCCGGGGCGCGTTCCGCAACCCGATGGTGGTGCGGGTGCCCGGCCTGGCGAGCCCGGACGGACTCGGCGGGCACGACCGCAACGACGACTCGCTGGGGGCGCTGCGCGACGTACCGGGCCTGGTGGTGGCCGTGCCGGCCCGGCCGGACGACGCCGCGCCGATGCTGCGGACCTGCCTGGCGGCGGCCCGGGTGGACGGCAGCGTCTGCGTGTTCGTGGAGCCGATCGCGCTCTACCACGTGCGCGACCTGTACACGGAAGGTGACGACGAGTGGACCGCCGAGTACGCCGAACCGGGCGCCTGGGCGGACCGGCACGTGCCGATAGGCCGGGCCCGCGTGTACGGGATCGGCTCCGCCGAGGACCTCACCATCATCACGTTCGGTAACGGAGTGCGGATGTCGCTGCGTGCCGCCGCCACGCTCGCCGAGGAGGGCGTGGGCAGCCGGGTGGTCGACCTGCGCTGGCTGGCCCCGCTGCCGGTGGCCGACATCATCAGGGAGTCCTCGGCGACCGGCCGGGTGCTGGTGGTGGACGAGACGCGGCGGACCGGCGGGGTG
Organism: Micromonospora sp. ATLC20; assembly: GCF_057196585.1. Classification (NCBI taxonomy): domain Bacteria; kingdom Bacillati; phylum Actinomycetota; class Actinomycetes; order Micromonosporales; family Micromonosporaceae; genus Micromonospora; species Micromonospora sp. ATLC20. Next base: position 26,921 of record NZ_JBXUOV010000070.1, on the reverse strand, counting down.
GGCGAGGGCGTGCTGTCCGCGCTCGTCGACACCGGGTACGTGGGCGCCGCGCGCCGCGTAGCCGCACTTGACTCGTTTGTACCATTAGGTCCGGCTGCCCGTCAGGTACTGGTCTCCGCGGAAGCCATCACCCAGGGTGCCCGTACGCTGCTGGCACGGTAAATTCCGTTCCACCCGGTGCGCCACTTGCGCGGCGAGCCGCAACTGTGTGGACTGAGCCCGACGGTGTCACCCGACGCCACGAGCAGGGATAGATGAGGAGGCACTCGACAGTGAGCGCGACCGCTGGCCAGGCCGACGGGGTACGCAGCCTGGCGGACCGGTTCGGTATCGAGCCGGGCATGGTCGTCATGGAGATGGGCTACGACGACGACGTCGACACCGATCTCCGGGACGCCCTGACCGACCGCTGTGGGGAACTCGTCGACGAGGACACCGACGAGGTGGTCGACGCGGTTCTGGTCTGGCACCGCGACGGCGACGGTGACCTGTTCGAGCTCCTCGTCGACGCCCTCGGGCCGCTCGCGGACAACGGCGTGGTCTGGCTCCTGACCCCGAAGGCCGGCCGCGACGGTCACGTCGAGCCGAGCGAGGTCGCGGAGAGCGCGCAGACCGCCGGGCTTCAGCAGACCTCCACCATCAACGCCGGCCGCGACTGGAGCGGGGCCCGCCTCGTCATGCGTCGCGGGTCCAAGAGCAAGAAGTAGGGCGCGCCGCACACCCGGCGGCCGAGGTCGCCGGGTGTGGCAGGCTGATCATCTCCAGACCCGATCGCCGAGGGAGCACGCATGCCCATCGAGGTTGGCGCCGAGGCGCCCGACTTCCTGCTCAAGGACCAGAACAACCAGGAGGTCCGGCTCTCCGACCTCCGCGGTCGCAAGACCGTGCTGCTGGTCTTCTACCCGCTCGCCTTCACCGGCATCTGCCAGGGCGAGCTGTGCGAGGTGCGGGACAACCTCAACGAGTACGTCAACGACGACGTCCAGGTGCTGACCGTCAGCGTCGACTCCGTGTACGCCCACAAGATCTGGGCCGACCGGGAGGGCTACCAGTTCCCGCTGCTGTCCGACTTCTGGCCGCACGGCGCGGTGGCGCAGGCGTACGGCGTCTTCAACGACGTCGCGGGCATCGCCAACCGGGGCACCTTCGTCATCGACAAGGCCGGCGTGGTCCGGTTCGCCGAGATGAACATGCCCGGCGAGGCGCGCGACCAGCAGGGCTGGCGCAAGGCGCTGGCCGAGGCCGTCGCCGCCTGAGTCCCACACCCCAGGCACGTCGTTGCGCGGGGCCGGAGGCGGGCAGGTAAGCTGGCCGCTCCGGCCCGCCGTACGGGCGTTCCGGGCGCGTAGCTCAGTGGGAGAGCACTCGCCTTACAAGCGAGGGGTCGCAGGTTCGAAACCTGCCGCGCCCACCACCCACCAGCAGTGAAAACCGCCCCGAGAAGATCGTTCCTCGGCGAGGTGACAGCAACAGGGTCCATGACAGCCGTCTGTCGAGCTTGCCGAGCGCCTGACGCATCGCGTCGAGGCTGGCATGCGAGTAGACCTTCAGCGTGATCTTCACGTCGGAGTGCCGGGCGATGGCCTGGACGGCGTGCGGCGGGACGCCCAACTCCATCAGCAGCGAGACGACGGTTTGCCGCAGGTCGTGCAGCCGGACCTCGGGGCAGCCGGCTTTCTCCCGGAGGCCGGCGAAGTGTCGGTTGAGGTTGCATCTTGACGTGGCGGCCCCGACGGCAGCCCGCTGGTGGAAGGGCGGGTCGACGGCGCGAGATCACGACGCTCTCGCGGTGCTCGCGCCTGTCGAGCTCTGGGCGTCCCACTTCCGTACGGTGGTGTCAGCAGCAAAGAACCTCGTCGCCGGATCTGAGTCCCCGCCCTGGGAGTCGCTACAGCACGGGCGGGCGTAAGCGGGGCTCAGTCGGCGACGAAGTGCTGGTGGCATCGGTCGCCGGCGGTGTCCGGCAGCAGGACACACCCGCACACCTGGCACGTTCCCCAGCGGCCGTACCACGATCCCGTAAGCCGGAATCGGGCGAGGGCGGCCCGCCAGGCATCCATATCCGCCTCGTAAGTCTCGCCGTCGACCTCCGTCGGGTATCGGGGCTCGCTGCCGGCCAGGAAACCCGCGACGAAGTAGCGGGCCTCCTCTGACATGACCCTCATCTCGGCTCGCGAGACGTTGTATCCCACACCCTCGTGGGGACACCACGCCGCCATTCGCCCGGTCACCGTGTGGCCGTTACCGACCAGGACGTCACGTCCGCAGGGGGCCTCGAACCACAGGCGCTCATCGATCACCGGCTCATCGAGCGGCGCCCGCTCCCAGCGCAGCGGCAGGCTCACCTTCGCCACAATGCAGGAGGGGACAGCCTCGCCGGACGGCGGGAACCTAGCCACGAGATTGGCTTCCCGCTCATGGGCGAAGGCGATCGCCTCGCCCCGGGCCATCAACTCCAACTCTGTCCCGCTGTCCAGGTAGACCTCGACAGCGTCGATGGCCTCATCGAAGCGGAAGTCGGCCAGCGACCACATCCTGTCGGGCATGGACGAGGATCCTAGATCCACCGAGCCGCCCTCAACACTCGCTATCGCCGTATCGGCACGCCGAGGTGTCGCACTCCGCCGGCGGAGGACAGGCCTGATGTCCGGCAACTGGCGCGAGCGGGAAGACCGCAGGGCCGCCGCGGAAAGACAGGGCGCTGTCCGGCGCGGTTAGAGCGGGCAGTCGGCGGGCCGGCTGCCGCCTGTCCAGCACCGTCGGATGTTTCACACGTCGCCTAGCAGTTCAGGATGACGCGCTCGACGTCCGCGCCGGCCTGGACGACCACGGCGTCGGCGCGGAGTTCCTCGGGAAGGTGGTCCCGCTGCCCTTCGTGCGCGAGCAGGGTGGGGGAGCCAGGTGGAAGTACCACGGCATCGGAGAGCCCGATGAACTCGACGAGCATGTCGAGAACCACGCCGGCGGAGAATCGGCTGATCGTGAGACTGTCGAGAGTGTCGCCAGTGAGGGCGGCGTAGACATCTGCCGTGCCGCCGTCCTCGGCGCTGATGTGCCAATGGCTGTGCTGCGGTGCTCGGCGGTTGACACGGGGCGCAAAGACAGCCAGGAAGGCGTCAGCTGCCATCGGGGCGGCGTCGCCCTGCACGAAACGCTGAACGAACATGTCGTAGCCCACCCAGGCAAGCTAGCGCTCGGCCAGAACGATCATGTTAAGTATCAGCCGGGAGACGACATCTGCTCGTCACTGCGGCAGGGCCGTCCGTCGGCGTCAGGCGTCTCGACGCGGATGAAGTAGCCGATCGGCACTTTCTGCTCGCGCTGCATCCCGAGGACGTTGAATCGCACTTCGTGCGTTGCGAAAGAGAACCCCGCACACGGAGGCTCGCCAGCGCGTATCGACGCCAGCGCGCTGCTCGGTCCTAGCCTGGCGCGGGGACGGTCTTGACGATCGCCGTTGCCAGGGACGTCGCCTTCTCCTGAGCGATTGCGGTGACCTCGGAGGCGGTGCTCAGTTTGGGCGGCCAGAAGGCGAGCGCCTCGATGCTGATGAGCAGCGAGCCGTGCGCGAAGATCAGCCGCGCGTTGCCGGGCAGGAACGGCATTCCTTCCGCGCTCTCCGGGTTCACCCGGCTCACCGTCGCCGTGGTCAGCCGCGCGCTCGTCGATCCGATGGGCATCGTGCGTGCACCCCACCGGGCGGTGGCCATCCCGATGTTGAGTGGGAAATCCTTACTGGGGCAACGTGCGGTGCGCGCCGTACGTGCGGCCGCAGCGGCCGCCGGGGCATCACGCAGACGGATCACCGTGACATTCAAAAGGGTTGTCGGGGGCTGGACGTCGACGAAGATCCCTACGGGATTGACCTCCAGGCCCGCGCCCCACACCTGATCGAATTCCAACCCGCCCTCGTTCGACCGGTCGGGGTCGGCAATGAGCAGGTCGCAGGGTTCATAGGGCTCGCCGACCTCGACCGTGCGCTCCCGGATGTCGTCGCCGACATCGGCCCGCTCGACCAGTTGGCGAATCGTCGCCATCAGCGCCTCTTGCTCGGTGGGCGATGCCGACGGTGCGGGATCCACCGAGGGTGCCGGAGGCGGTGGCGGGTCGGCTCGTGTGACGCAGCCGGCAAGGCCCAGTACCACCAGTACGCCGGCGACGAAGGATCCGCCGCGAACCCGATCAACGATCCCCACGAATCCCCGCTTCCACTCGGGGTGCAGCATATGGCTCATCACGTCCGGCGTTTGCCCGTGCCGTCCGCGGCGAAGGTTCCGTCATCTGGAGCGCGGGAGAAGCGCGGACCTTCTGTGATCTGCCGGAGAGGTCAGGAACTCCAGCCGCCCACGCCGCCGCTGCCGGTGTTGCTGCCGTCCGTACGATTCCGATGGTCGTCGAGCCGGCGGCGTGCCTCGGCGGATGCCCGGAGGTCACGTACCTGGCGGCCGTCCACGCGTGTCTGCCGACGAGGACGCAGCAGGCCGACGACGAACACGGCGGCCGCGATGACGAGTACGAGGATCACCCAGCGCATGTCGACCTCCCAGGTCAGATGCCTGCCCCCAGTGTCCGCAGCCGGTCAAGGGCTCGCTCCCTCGCGATCACCGCTGTTTGCGAGACTTTCGGGAGCCGCTCAAGCTGGATGGTCGTTCAGAAATGACTGGGCAGCCGCCTTCGTGGCCGCTACGACCTCGTTTGTCTGGTCGTATGCCGTGCCCCATCCGACGTACAGCTCCAGGAAGCGATCGGCCACGGGTCGCAGCTCCGGCAACTGGGATTCGGCCGCCTGGCAGTAGATCTCGTGGGCCAGATCCTCGGCGTCGCCGTCTCCCGCAACGATGTCCGCCGCTACCTGACGCATGAGGTGCAGCCGAGCGCCGCGCTCGTCCGGCACCGGCGAGCCGAGTTCGTCCATCGCCTGCCGGAACAGATCGACTGCCTCCCGCGACTGGCCCTTCGACAGGCCGGCAAGCTCACGCAGGCCCGGCGAGTCGACGCCCCGGGTCAGAGCGTGAGCGGCCGCCATCGGCAGGTCGTCGCCGACCGGTTCGTCCATCGCCAGCCGGACGGCGAGGTCGCGCAGGTGCTCCACGCCCGAGAGGCTAGGCGATGTACGAGGGCAGCGTCGGCCGTCGCGGTGCGGTGTGGTGACGGGTCAGCGGATGCCCGCGGCGTGGAGGCGCCGGGTGGCGTCCGGGTCGATGCTGGTCCGCACGAGCGAACCGGGTGCATCCGCGGAACCGGTACTGAACGCGCTCACCACCAGCACGACGGACAGGACCGGCATGAACAGCGTCCGGACCAGCATGGCCCAGCACGCCTTGACGCCGATCCGTCCGCCGTCCTTGGCCCGCACGAGCTGCGTGCCGGTGAGGACGCCGCCGAGCGCCCGGCCGTTGCCGTAGCAGAGGCCGTAGAGCACCGGCACCAGTACGAACAACGCGAGCACCGCCCCGGCGAGGGCGCCGCCGGAGAGGGTTACCGCACGGTCCACCACGGACAGGGCGACGACACCTACCGCGACAGCGAACAGGCACACCACGAAGTCGATGAGCCAGGACATGACCTGCGCCATCGTGCCGGCCTTGACATACAGCGTGCCGTTGCCGAACATCGCGATCCGCTTGGCCTTCCGGGCACCGAGCACGTGCTCTGCCTGCGCCTGGGCGGCTTCCAGTCGGGTCAACGGCCGGCCCGTGGCGCGGACTGTCACAGCGTTCTCCTGTTGTCGTCGCGAGCACGATGTGCGCCTCGCCTGGATGCGAACACCCTGCCGTGCCGCATTCCGCTGCAGAGTAGTCGACACGAACACCGTTCACGCCCGCCAGCCGAGGCGATGGTGCGGCCTCTACGTCGCTGACGTGTTGTACCGGTCCAGCGTCGCCTTGGAGGTCGACGCGTCGCGGAAGACGAGCTCCCACGGGCCGGTGTTCACGGCCATGTCCTTGCCGAATCCGACCCACTTCCCAGCCATCCGTCGGCCCGTCGGCTCGGCCAGAAGCTGGATCGCCCCGTGATAGCGGGCGCCCCGGTAGTAGCCGGCCGGGTCGGTCTGCTCCACCCACGTGCCGGTGATGACGGCACCGTCCACGGTCAGGTCCAGCGACAGAGACGAGGACGCCGATCCGGGCAGGCTGCGCGCGGTTAGCCTGTCGCCGTGCTGGAGCAGGACGACGAAGTGTTGTCCGGCGAAGGACTCCTCCCGGCCGCTGGAGTAGTACTGGTAGCGGCTGAGCCACACGCCCTCGTACGACCTGTGGGCCGTGGCGGGCTTGGGCGTCGGCGTCGGCGTGACCAGGCTCGATACGGGTGAGGTCAGGTCGTGGCCGCCATGTTTGTCGTCGGCCACGTGTCCACCGGGCACCGCGGCGAAGCCGAGCAGTGAGATGGGCAGACCGGTGACGACCTCCAGGGCGCGGGCATAGACGGGGCGCGGTGCGGCGATCACACCGGACTCCCATCGCTGGACGAGTCGCTTGTTGGCGTCGTTGGGCTCGCCGACGCGGTGGCCGGCGGCTTGGAGCGCGCGGGCGAAGTCGTCCTGGCTCATGCGCATTCCGGTACGGACGCCGCGCAGAACCGTGTTGGGGGCGGTCATGCCCGCCACGATAATGCTATGTCGCCTGAATGTCGCCACCTATGTGGTCGGCTTGTCGGCTCTTGTGCCGTCGCGATCGGTGCCACCGAGACGTCACTGTGGACGGGCAGCGGCTGAAGATGGCCGCGTGTTTTCCCTGACGGAGGTGGAGATGCCGAGCACTGGCGACGAACCGTCGATGAGCCGTAGCGAACAGATCCACGCGGTGGACCGAGAGGCGACAGAGAGGCGACCTCTCGCCGCTGCTGAGGCGGCTCTCGGCGAGGGCGTCGGTGGGCTCAGGACCGCACTGTCCCGGTTCGGGATTCCCTTGCTTCTGCGGCGGCTCGTCGGTCGGTACCTTCCGTCGTCGGCGGTGTCCGGTTTCGGCGAGCGCCTCCAGGCGATGGAGCAGGAGATCGCCCGACGGCGCTTGCTGGACCAGGCGCGAGGCGGACAACGGCCCCCGGCAGGCGACGCCTCGCGAGAGCGGGAGCGCCGCGTCTCGTACGACGCGTACCTGTCCGCCGCTGCGTTGACGTTCGCCCGGCGGCATCGGCCGGTCTGGTGCTGGCGACGGTGGAGACGGGTCTGCCGGTGCGGCGCCGACCTGCCCTGTCATTCGCGGCACCGGCTTCCGATCAATCGTGGTCACTGGCCGCAGGGGAGTGACGAGTGATCGGCGGGCCGGAGGAGACGCCGTACCCCTGCTGGCAGGTGGAATGGGCGACCAGCCGGCAGGCGCGGGCGGTCACCGCGCGGTTCCTGGAGGGCGCGCGGTGACCACCCACGGCCCGGTCATGCCGGTCTGGACCTGCGGCGGCTGCGACGGGCCCTGGCCCTGCGCGACGCGCAAGCGTGAGCTGCGCGCGGAGTACGCCGGTGCGCCGGTGTCGCTGGCCCTCTACCTCGGCGCCTACCTCGTGCAGGCCTCCGAGGACATGCCCTGGGCGCCGGCCGGTGCACTGCACCGCCGCTTCGTCGGATGGACCCGGGAGGCCGGTCCGCAGGGGCGGTGACTGCTCAGCCGCGCCGCTCCCACAGCCGCCGCCGGAACCGCATCCATTCCGCCGGTACGACGAGGCAGCCCGCCACGGCCGGCGGCACGGTCACCAGGAAGTCCGGCCACCGCCAGATCGGCGCGTCGGCTTCCCGCAGGTGGGTGGGGTGCCGGGGGTCGTAGCGGACCGCTATCACGTCGCCTGCGGCCGGCCGGTGCGCCGGGTTCTCCAGGATCGCCGTCGTGCCCACCGGTCCCGACATGTAGACGACGTTCAGGGACTTGCCGCGCCCCTCGTAGTTGGCGCGCACCACCTGCGCCTCGGCGATCCGGCCCCTGGTCTCCAGCATGCGGTTCTCCCACACCTGCCAGCCGACGAAGGTCAGGAACAGCCCGGTGAACAGGGACGTGACGAGCAGCCAGAGGCCGGCTGTCAGCGCGGTCGCCCCGTCGCCCCGCAGCAGGCCGAGGACGGCCTCCTCGTAGCGCGAGGGGCGGCCGACGTGCCCGGCGTCCGCTCCGTCGACAGCCATCCCGCCGCTCCTTCGCTGACTGTCCCGGGACCCGACGGTAGCCAGCCGGTCCAGCCCGGTGAGGACGTGGTGACGAGAAGTGAGTATGCCTGAGAGGCATGTTTATGACTCTCAGGCATATCGCTCGGAGTATCACTCTTCCGGAGACGCATGACCCTCTGTGATCGAACGACCTGGCGGCGTCGGAGGGGCGAACGCCGCCACCCGCCGGTCCGGGACCGGGGCGGCGAGCGGCAGCGTGGGCCAGGCCGCCAGGTCGTGGAGCATCTGCCGGTCGTGGGTGGCGACTACTACCGCCGCCCGGGTCGTCAGCAGGGCCGCGGTGAGGTCGTCGACGAGCGGCGCGGACAGGTGGTTCGTGGGTTCGTCGAGGATCAGCAGGTCGGGACGTTCGGCCAGGCGCAGCGCCAGGTTCAGCCGCCGTTGCTGTCCGTGCGACATCCGGCCGACCGGGGTACGCCGGGCCTCGGCGTCGAGCAGGTTCGTCGCGCCCAGCGGCAGGGCGGTGCCGGAGCCGAGACGCCCGGTGGAGTGGAGCCGTCCCACGTGCTGCTCGTACAGGTCGTGGGCGCGCATCGCCTCCGGCCAGTCGGGCACCTCCTGACCGAGGTACGCCACCCGCGCGCCGGACGGGTGACGGACCTCGCCGGTCGACGGCGCGAGGTCGCCGGCCAGCACGGAGAGCAGCGTCGACTTGCCCGCGCCGTTGGGCCCGGTCACCAGCAGGCGGTCCCCGCCGTCGAGCGTGAGCGTGACCCGGGTACGCAGGCGCCCGGTCACCGTCACGTCGTGGCACCGCAGGATCGGCAGTCCGGCCCGGGTGTCCAGCGGCGGCCAGCGCAGCGGCTGCGGCGGCTCCGGGACGGTGATCCGGTGCTCGTCGAGCGCCTCCTGCCGGCGACGCAGCGCCTGGACCAGGCCGGGCGCGCGGGACTGGCGCTGGTGCTTGCCGTGGCCCTTCTCCGGACGCCAGCCGGTGCTGAGCCGGCCCTGCGCCTCCCGTACCGCGTCGGCCAGCCGCTGGTGCTCGGCCTGCTGCGCCTCGTGGTCGCGTACCCAGTGCGCGAAGTCGCGGCGGCGCCCGTCCTGCCAGGCGGCGTAGTCCCCGGCATAGCGGCGCGGTCGCCCGTCCGCGCTGGGGTCGAGGTCCAGGAACTCCGTGGCCACGTCCCGCAGCAGGGCGCGGTCGTGGGTCACCAGCACCACGCCGCCCGGGTGCTCGCGCAGCCGCGCGGTGAGGAAGGCCAGGCTGTCCGCGTCGAGGTGGTTGGTCGGCTCGTCCAGCATCAGCAGGTCGACCCGCGCCCCGAGCAGGCACGCCAGCCGGACCCGGTAGCGCTGGCCGACCGACAGCGTCGCCAGCGGGCGGTCCCGGTCCGGGCAGGCGTCGAGACCGGCCAGCGCCACGTCGACGCGACGCTGCGCGTCCCAGGCGTCCAGCCGGGTCGCCGCGTCGAGCGCTGCCGCGTACGCGTCGTCCGCGCCCGCCCGGCCCTCGGCCAGCGCGTCGGCGGCGTCGTCCAGTGCCCGCAGCGCGCGTTCGGACTCCCGGATCGCCCCGTGGACGAGCGTGCCCACCGTCTCGCCGCTGCGTGCCTCCAGGTTCTGCCGGGCGACGCCGATCGTGCCCAGCCGTTCCACGGTGCCCTGGTCGGGCACGAGGATGCCGGCCAGCACGTGAAGCAGTGTGGTCTTGCCGCGGCCGTTCTCGCCGACGACCGCCAGGCGGGATCCGGCGGAGACGGTCACGCCGACGTCGGACAGCACGACCCGGCCGCCGCGTACGACGCGGACGCCGTCGGCCCGGACGTGCGCCCGGTGCCCGGCGGGCAGCAGGCTGTTCGAGGCGAACGGGGATGAAGGGATGTTGTCGAGGTTGTTCACAGTCCGCTCTTCGGCTCGTCGTGGAGCCGGGCAGCGCGAGGACACCGCCCGGCGGGAACGCCAGGACGGCGGAGCAGAGCTGGTACGTCAGAAGAAGCCGGTCACCCTGCCGCCGTCAGCGGAGGGACCAGGGCTTCATGACGGCGGCGTGGAACCTCATGCGGTCGACACTACCCGGAGCAGGACCGGAGATCACCGGGATTATCGGCGCAGGCGGGCGGAGGCCTCGGCGTCGAGCAGGTCGTTCACCGCCAGCGCCGAGTTGATCAGCGCGAGGTGGCTGAACGCCTGCGGGTAGTTGCCGATCTGCTCACCGGTGGAGGCGATCTCCTCGGCGTAGAGGCCGAGGTGGTTGCTGAAGGTGAACATCTTCTCCAGGGTGAGCCGAGCGTCGTCCAGCCGGCCGGAGCGGGCCAGCGCCTCGACGTACCAGAAGGTGCACATGTTGAACGTGCCCTCGTGGCCGGGCAGCCCGTCGGGGGAGTGCAGCGGGTCGTACCGGTGGACCAGGCTGTCCGAGACGAGATCCCGCTCGATCGACTCCAGCGTGGACAGCCAGAGCGGGTCGCTGGGCGTGACGAAACCGACCGCCGGCATGTAGAGCAGCGCGGCGTCGAGCACGTTCTCGTCGTACGCCTGCACGAAGCTGCCGCGTTCCCGGTGGTAACCGCGGGCCATGACCTGGTTGTAGATCCGGTTGCGCTGCTCGGTCCAGCAGTGCATGTCCCCGGGCCGGCCGGTGCGGGTGGCCAGGCGGATGGCCCGGTCCAGCGCCACCCAGGACATCACCCGGCCGAACGTGTAGTTGCGGGGGTGGTGGCGGCTCTCCCAGATCCCGGCGTCGCGCTGGTCCCAGTTGTGGCAGAGCCAGTCGATCAGGCGCACGGTGCTCTTCCACACCTGGTGCGACACGCGGATGCCCTGCTCGTCGGCGAGGTGCATGGCGTACAGCGCCTCGCCGTGGATGTCGAGCTGGATCTGGTCGGCCGCGCCGTTGCCGATCCGCACCGGGCGGGAGCCCCGGTACCCCTCCAGGTGGTCGAGCACCTCCTCGTGCAGGTCCGAGGACCCGTCCACCCGGTACATGATCTTCAGGGGGTCCTGGTGGTCGCCGGCCTCGCGGATGCGCTCGTCGAGCCAGTCCATGTACCGGCTGACCTCCTCGGTGAACCCGAGGCCGAGCAGCGCGTGCACCGAGAACGAGGTGTCGCGTACCCAGGTGTAGCGGTAGTCCCAGTTGCGGGAGCCGCCGACCAGCTCGGGCAGCGCGGCGGTCGGCGCGGCGATCATCGCGCCGGTCGGCGCGTACGTCATGAGCTTGAGCGTGATCGCCGAGCGCTCGACCATCTCCCGCCAGCGGCCGGTGTAGCGGGAGCGTTCGACCCAGCGCCGCCAGTAGTCCCGGGTCCACTCGAACATGCCCTGGACCTCTTCCTGCGGGATGGTCCGGGGTTCCTCACTTCCGGTCTCCAGGATCACCCCGCCGGTGTCGCCCTCGTTGAGGGTGCCGTACGCGATGAGGTCGCCGCCCTCCATGCGGATCTCGCCGGTCTGGGCCCACAGCTGCCGAACCGGGTCGATCGGGTTGAAGGTGAGCGTCGCGGACGGGCTGCGGAACAGGTAACCGTTGCGGTGCCGCTCCAGCTCGTGGCTCTGGCGTGCGTAGTCGAACCGGGGCCGGCACTCCACCCGGAAGCGCATGCTGCCGCGCACCATGTTGACCATGCGCACGACGCGGTGCGAGTCGGTGACCCGCTCGCCGGTGACCGGCATGAAGTCCATCACCTCGGCGACGCCGTCCGCGCTGATGAACCGGGTGATCAGGATCGGTGTGCCGGGCAGGTAGAGCTGCTTGGTGACGTACCGGACCTCGTGCGGGGCGATCTGGAAGAAGCCGCCCTTGTCCTTGTCGAGCAGCGCGGCGAAGATGCTCGGCGAGTCGAAGCGTGGCGCGCAGAACCAGTCGATCGTTCCGTCACAGGTCACCAGCGCGGCGGTCTGCAGGTCGCCGATGAGCCCGTGATCCTCGATCGCCGGATAGCCCTTCACATCGCCCCCCAGGTTCCGACTGCCCTCTCCGACTCAACCTAGGGGAAGAATTGTCAGGTTAGGGATGATTCTTGGTCACCCACCCGCCCGCGCGCCACGGTGCGCCTCGACCGCCCGCCGGGTCTCCGCCTGCACCAAATCCGCGTTGATCATCGCCGCGGTCCAGGCGCCCGCCGCCGCGGCGGCGCCGACCTGCGCCGACAGGTTCGTCACGTTGCCCGCGACCCACACCCCGGGCACATCGGTACGCCCCGACTCGTCGGCCGGCAGGTACTCGCCCATCCCGCTGGGGTGCGGTTGCGGGTGCAGGCCCAGCCCGGCCAGGAACCCGGCGCGCGCCACCATCCGGGGCGCGACGGTGAGCACCTCGCGCTCGACGGTTCGGCCGTCGCGCAGGCGTACCCCGGTCAGCCGGCCCTCGACGGTCTCGACGGCCGCGATCTCGCCCTCGACCACCGGTACGCCGCGCGCGGCGAGCTGCTCGGCCTGCTCGTCGGTGAGCGGCGGCGCGGTGTGCCGCAGGTAGACCACGTCGTCGCTCCACTGCCGGAACAGCAGCGTCTGGTGCACCGACATCGGGCCGGTGCCGATCACCCCGATCGGCCGCTCGCGCACCTCCCAGCCGTGGCAGTACGGGCAGTGCACCACGTCCCGCCCCCAGCGCTCGCGCAGGCCGGGCACCTCGGGCAGCTCGTCGACCAGGCCGGTGGCGACCAGCACGTGCCCGGCGCGTACCCGGCGGCCGTCGGCGAGCGCCACCGCGAACCCGTCGCCGTCGCGGTCCACCGTCTCGACCCGGCCCTCGGTCAGGTGCCCGCCGTAGCGGCGCACCTCGTCGCGGCCGCGCGCCAGCAGCTCGGCCGGCGGCACGCCGTCGTGCCCCAGCAGGGCGTGCACGCCGTCGGCGGGCGCGTTGCGCGGCTCGCCCCCGTCCACCACCAGCACCGACCGGCGTGCCCGGGCCAGCATGAGCGCGCCGTTGAGCCCGGCCGCGCCGCCGCCGATCACCAGTACCTCGTAGTTCTCGGTCATCGTGACCACCTCCGCGACCAGACTGCGGCGAGGTCCGGCAGAACTGCAAACTCTGTTGCTGATGTGGCAAACTCATGGGCATGGACGACGACCTCGATCAGGCCCTCGACGCGGTCGGCCCCCGGCTGCGCGCGCTGCGCCGCGAGCGGGAGACCACACTCACCGACCTCTCCGCCGCCACCGGCATCTCGGTGAGCACGCTGTCCCGGCTGGAGTCCGGCGGCCGCAAGCCGACGCTGGAACTGCTGCTCCCGCTGGCCCGCACGCACGGCGTCACGCTCGACGAACTGGTCGGCGCCCCACCAACCGGCGACCCCCGCGTCCACCTGCGGCCGGTCGCCGCGTTCGGGATGACCATGCTGCCGCTCACCCGCCGCGCGGGCGGCATCCAGGCGTACAAGCTGATCATCCCGGCCGGTGGGCGGTCCGAGCCCGAGCCGAAGACCCACGAGGGGTACGAGTGGGTCTACGTGCTCAACGGGCGGCTGCGGCTCGTGCTCGGCGAGCACGACCTGGTGCTCGAACCCGGTGAGGCGGCCGAGTTCGACACCCGCGTACCGCACTGGTTCGGCCGCGCCGACAGCGAGGGGGTGGAGTTCCTCAGCCTCTTCGGCAGCCAGGGTGAACGCGCCCACCTGCGCGCCCGCCCCCGCGCGTCCCGCTGATACCGGCGCGCCGGTAAACGCGCCCGCCACGGCGCCGGGGGCGCGACGATCGGCGGGTGACCTATGCGGACGTCGGCGGGCTGCGGATCTGGTACGAGGAGCACGGCGTCGGCAAGCCGCTCGTCCTGCTGCACGGCGGATACGGGTCGGCGGAGACGTTCGCGCCGGTCCGGCAGGCGCTCGCCGCGCGCCGCCGGCTGATCGCCGTCGACCTGCGGGGCCACGGCCGCACCGGTGGTCTGGACCGGCCGCTGCGGTACGAGTCGATGGCCGACGACGTGGCCGGGCTGCTGCGTCACCTCGGCCTGCCGAACGCCGACGTGCTCGGCTACTCGCTCGGCGGCGGGGTGGCCCTGCGTACCGCGATCCAGCACCCCGCCCTGGTCCGCCGCCTGGTGCTCGTCTCCACGCCGTTCCGGCGGCGCGGCTGGTACCCGGAGACGCTCGCCGCGATGTCCGCCCACGACGAGCGCGCCGCCGAGCGCATGCGCGGCACCCCGCCGTACGAGCGGTACGCGCGGCTGGCGCCCCGCCCGCAGGACTGGCCGCTGCTCTGGACCCGCAACGGGGAACTGCTGCGCCGGGACTACGACTGGTCCGCCGAGGTGGCCGCGTTGCCGATGCCGGTGCTGCTGGTCTTCGCCGACGCGGACGAGATCCCGGTGAGCCACGCGGCGGAGTTCTTCGGCCTGCTCGGCGGCGACCACCGGGACGCGGGCGGCGACGGTGCCGCCCGGCCCGCGTCCCGGCTCGCGGTGCTGCCGGGGCTCACCCACTACGACGTGGTGGCCTCGCCCGCGCTGCCGGCCGCTGTGCTGCCGTTCCTCACCCATCCGGCGCGCGCCCCCGGCTGACTCACCCCACGAGCGCCGGGGCGTCGGCGCGCGCCGCCGTGCGCGGGCGCAGCAGCGCGTACGCGAGCACGACGGCGACCACCACGAGCCCCGCGCCGACCGCGAACGCCGCGTGGAAGCCGCTGGTCAGGGCGGCGGCCCGGTCGTCGCCGAGCGCGACCCGGTCCGCGGTACGGGCGGCGGCCAGCGTGGACAGCACCGCGACGCCGAACGCCATTCCGAGCTGCTGGGTGGTGTTGAACAGCCCGGAGGCGAGACCGGCGTCCTCGGCGCGCGCGGCGGACATGCCGAGCGCGGTGAGCGCCGGCAGCACCAGTCCGAACCCGCCGGCGAGCAGCATCACCGGGAGCACGTCGGGCAGGTAGCGGCCGTCCGCAGGCACCCGGGCCAGCAGCGCGAACATGGCGGCGAGCAGCGTGAGCCCGGCGATCAGCACGGCCCGCTCGCCGAAGCGGGCGTTGAGCCGGGCCGAGACGCCGAGCGACACCGCGCCGATGACTACCGCTGCCGGCAGCAGCGCCAGCCCGGTGCCTGTGGCGTCGTAGCCGAGCACCTGCTGAAGGTAGAGCGTGACGAGGACCTGGAACGCGAACGTCGCGGCCACGGTGAGGATCTGCACCACGTTCGCCACGGCGACGCCGCGCGAGCGCAGCAGCCGCAGCGGCATGAGCGGACGGCGCGCGGTGGCCTGCCGGACCACGAACCCGGCGACCAGCGCGGCGGCGAGCGCGCCCAGGCCGAGCGTGTGCGCGGACGTCGCGCCGTACCGCTCGATCGTGACCACCGTGTAGATGCCGAGCACCAGCCCGGCGGTGACCAGCACCGCACCCGCCACGTCGGCTCCGGCGGCCAGGCCCAGGCCCCGGTCGGCGGGCAGCGTACGGACCGCGAGCGCGATCGTCGCAAGGCCGATCGGCAGGTTGATCAGGAAGATCCAGTGCCAGCCCAGCGCGTCGGTGAGCAGGCCGCCGGCGACCTGACCGATCGCCGCCCCGGCCGCGCCGGTGAACGCGAACACGGCGAACGCCCGCGCCCGCCCGGCGGCCTCGGGAAAGAGCGTGACCAGGATGCCGAGGCTCACCGCCGTGGCCGCCGCGCTGCCGACGCCCTGGAGGAAGCGGGCCGCGACGAGCGTGGCGCTGTTCGCCGCCACCCCGGCCAGCACGGAGGCGGCGGTGAACAGCGCGGTGCCGCCGAGGAACATCGTCCGGCGCCCGATCAGGTCGCCGAGCCGGCCGGCGAGCAGGAGCAGGCTGCCGAACGCGATCAGGTACGCGTTCACCACCCAGCTCAGGCCGGCGGGGGAGAAGCGCAGGTCGCGCTGGATGGCCGGCATCGCCACGGTGACGATGCTGCCGTCGAGGATGGTCATCAGGGCGCCGGTGGCGAGCACGCCGAGGGCGACCCGCCGGGAGCGGTGAGCGGACATGGAGTCCTCCTGTCGAGAGGTGCGACAGGAGAGACCGTAGCGGATAGTTCCGTTACAGACAATCTATTGAGGGACTATTGGCGGGCCCGGCGGGCCGGCTTCGGGCTCTGCACCGGCGTGGCCAGGTGGCCGGCGGCCAGGCGCTCCAGCGCGCGCAGGAAGACCTTCCGCTCGTCCTCCGGCAGGCTCGCGAGTGCCTCGGCGTGCACCCGGTCGACGATCTCCTGACTGCGCGCGGCGACCCGGGCACCCTCCTCGGTGACCGCGATGATCCGCGCCCGCCGGTCCGTGCGCGCCGGACGCCGCTCGGCCAGCCCGGCCCGCTCCAGCGCGTCGACCGTCACCACCATCGTCGTCTTGTCCATGTCGCCCATCTCGGCGAGCTGGATCTGCGTACGCTCCTCGGGCAGCGCGTGCGCGAGCACGCAGTGCATCCGTGCGGTCAGCCCGATCTCGGCGAGCGCCGCCGCCACCCGGGTACGCAACACGTGGCTGGTGTGGTCGAGTAGGTACGACAGGTCCGGGGTGCTCATCCGCCCAGCGTACCGATGATTCCGTGGCGGATGATCCGGCTCGGAAGCGGTCCGGGCCCGGATACGATCTTGTGAGATGTCGTCGGTGAGAGAGGTTGGGTGCGGTGAGCGACGAGCACGGCAGGCAAGTGGTGGTGGGTTACGACGGGTCTCCGGCCGCTAGCGCCGCCATCGAGGTGGGCGCGCTGCTGTTCCCCGGCGCGCACGCGTGGATCGGGCATCTGTGGACGCCTCCGTTCGCCAGCGAGGAACTCCGCAAGCGGCTCTGGACCGGCACCCGCAACATCAACGTGTTCGTCGAGGCGATCGAGCGCGAGGGCGGCCGGGAGGCCGACCGGATGACTGCGGTCGGCGTCATGCTGGGCCGGGCCGCCGGCTGGGACGCCGAGCCGCTCGTGTGCCGCAGCTACGGCGGCGAAGGACTCCGGCTCGCCGAGCTGGCCGACGAGAAGCAGGCCGACGTGCTGCTGCTCGGCTCGCGGGGCCTCGGCGGCGCCCGTGCCGTGCTCGGCAGCGTCTCCGACATGGCCGTGCACTACAGCCCGCGTCCCGTGCTGGTCGTGCCGCACCCGCTGCTGACCGACGAGTACGACGCGCTCGCCGCCGGGCCGGTGGTGGTCGGCTGGGACGCCTCGGGCGGATCCGAGGCCGCGCTCGCCGCCGCCCGCCGCCTCTTCCCCGAGCGGGAGATCGTCCTGGCCGCCGTGGACGGCGACGAGGGGGACACGCCGGACACCGTCGACGGGCAGCCGGTGACCACCGTGCGCGTGCGCGCCGGCGGCGGTGCTCCCGGCCGCGCGGTGGCCGACGCGCTCTCCGCCGTCGCCACCGAGCGCAAGGCGAGCCTGGTCGTGGTCGGCTCGCGCGGCCGCACGGCGGTCCGCAAGATCCTGCTCGGCAGCGTCGCGATGGCCACGCTGCACCGCGCCCACCGGCCGGTGATGGTGGTGCCGCAGAGCCCGGTCCGCGAAGCCGAGTAGTCCTTTGCGCCGACGGGTGTCTCCCCGGCGGGGGAGGCACCCGTGGCGTTCCACCCGCGTCACCGACGCGCGCGGCGCAGCCGCCGGTACGCCGCCAGGCCGCCGAGCACCAGCGCCACCAGACCCGCCCCCCACCACACCCGGCCGCCCGGGCCCGACGGCGGATCGGCCTCGCGGACCCGGCCGGCGTGTATCACGGAGTCCGCCACGTCGACGGCGAGCACCTGGTCCGGCGCGGTGAGCACGGTGACCGGGGCGGCGGCACCCGGCGTCAGGCTCAGCACCCGGATCGACCGCACGTTGCCGTACGCGGTCCGCTGGTCCATCTCCAGCCCGTCGGCGTACCAGCTCGGCGCGCTCGGCTCCGGCCGGTACGCGACCACCCACGCGGTCCCGTCCGGTAGCCAGCCGAGCAGCCGGATCGCCGTCACGCCCGAGACGGCGGCCAGCGGGGGCGCGGGCAGCTCCCGGCCGTCGGTGTCCACCCGGCGCAGCCGCCACCGGTCGGCGGCCGGCTCGTGCCCGACCAACGCCAGCGAGCCGTCCGGCAGCCAGGCCCCCTTGCCCGCCAGCGCGGTGTCGGGCGGCAGCGGGAACGAGGAGAGCTGCCGCCCGTCCGGGCTGCTCACGAGCACCTTCGTGCCGACCTGGTAGGCCAGCCTCGACCCGTCGGCGGCGAACGCGACAGGCGAGCCGAACACCGGCAGCTGCTCGGTCTCCAGCAGGCGGACCGCCCGGCCGGTGTCCAGCCGCACCAGGCTGAGCGTGTTGACGTACGAGCTGCGCTCCGGATTCGTCGGAGTCGTGTCCACGACCACCAGCGCGGACCCGTCCGGCGCCCACCCGGCCGGCGCCGTCCCCACACTGCCCGGCCGAGGGCTGGGCAACCGCCGGACCGTGCCGCCGGCCAGGTCGATCACGTCCACACCGGGGCTGGTGGGTGACCCGTTCGGCACCGCGAGGAACCGCCCGTCGGGGGAGAGCAGCACCCCCTGGCCGGCCGGCACCTCGAAACCCACCGTCCACGTCCGGTACCGGTCCGCGTCCGCCCCGACGATGCCGACGGTGCCGTTCTCGTCGAACAGGCCGGTCAGCCCGCGCGCCTGTCCGCTGAACACCACCGATGCCGGGCCGAGCGCGGGCCGGTCGGTGGCCCGCAACGCGCCGAACTGCGGCAGCCCGAGCCGGTCCGGCAGCGCCGCCCCGCCCGAGCCCGGCGGCGCGGTCCGGCCGTCCCCGCGTACCGTCAGCGGCACGGCCGCCACCAGCGCCAGCACCGCCGTGACCACCGCGGCGGTCCGCCACCGCGTGCGCCGCGCGGTCCGCACCGCCCGGTCGTGCACCGGGTACGCGGGCACGTCGGCCGCCGCCTCCCGCAACGCCTCCCGCAGCCGTACGCTCATCGCTCGCTCCTCTCCGGAGTCCGCTCCAGAAGCTCGGGGGCCAGCTCGCGCAGCCGGCGTACGGCGTCGTGGCCGTGCCGCTTCACGGTGCCCACCGAGCAGCCGAGCACCTCGGCCACCTGCGCCTCGGTCAGGTCCTCGTAGTACCGCAGCACCACCACGGCCCGCTGCCGCGCGGTGAGCCGCCGCAGCGCCGCCACCACGCTCAGCCGCAGCGCCGTCTCTTCGGTGTGGTCACCGCCGCCGCGCTCGGCCGGCGTCGCGTCGAGCCGTTCCGCCACCCGCCGGCGGCGCCACCAGGAGACCTGCTGGTGGTACATGACCCGGCGCACGTACGCCTCCGGATCCCCCTCCCGGATCCGCCGCCAGTGGCGGTAGGTGCGCGCCAGCGCGCTCTGCAACAGATCCTCGGCGAGCTGGTGATCGCCGGTCAGCAGGTACGCGGTCCGCGACAACGCGGGTGACCGCTGCACCACGAACTCCCGGAACGACTCCGACATGCCCACCCCCTCACCGCAATGAACGCCGGTCGGGCCCCCGATGGTTGAGGCGGCCGTCCCCGCGACGGGCGCTGGCACCCGTCGATGTGCGGGAACTATCCTCGGGCCACGAGCCAGTCGCCATCCGACGGAGTGGTCGATGCTGAAAGGTCTGGCAGCGGACCGGCACGCGCAGGGGGACAGCCGCCGGCTCAACCTCGGCGCGCTGCTGCGGCGCGTCCACTTGACCGGCCCGGTCACGCGCGTCGAGTTGGCCGACTGGATGGGCGTCAACCGCAGCACGGTCATGGCGCTCACCGCGGAACTGGCGGCGGCCGGCCTGGTGCGCGAGGTGACGGCGAGCGGCAGCGGACGGGCCGGGCGTCCCTCGCGTGTGGTGCGTCCCGCCTCCGACACCGTCTACGTCCTCGCCTTCGACATCGCGGTGGACCGGCTCGTGGCCGCCCGCGTCGGGCTCGGCGGTGTGGTGGCGGCGCGGCTGGAGGCGGAACGGCCACGGGCCGGTGCCGACCTCGACTCCGTGGTTTCGGTGCTCGCCGACTTCGGGCGGGCCCTGCACCATGCCGCGCCACCCGGGTCGGTCTGCGTCGGCGTGGGCGCCTCCTACTGCGGCATGATCCGGCCGGGCGACGGGATGGTCCGCTTCGGACCGGACATGGGGTGGGTCGACCAGGCGTTCGGTGCCGAGCTGGCCCGGCGGCTGGACCTGGGCCTGCCCGTCCTGGTCGGCAACGAGGCACACCTCGGGGCGCTGGCCGAGCATCAGCGGGGCGCCGGCGTCGGTGTGCAGAACCTGGTCTACCTGCACGGGGACGTGGGTGTGGGCGGCGGGATCATCGTCGGCGGTGAACTGCTCGACGGCGACGGCGGGTACGCCTCCGAGGTCGGGCACATGCTTGTGAACCCGTACCAGGGGCGGCCCTGTGGCTGCGGCTCGCGCGGGTGCCTGGAGGCCGAGGTCGGCGAGCGGGCGCTGCTCGACGTGGCGGGCCGCCCCGCGCAGGAGAAGGGGCGGGAGGCGGTACGCGCCGTGGTCGCCGCCGCCGCTCAGGGGGAACCGGCAGCGCAGGCGGCGCTGCGGCACATCGGTGACTGGCTGGGCATCGGCGTGGCAAACGTGATCAACCTGTTCAACCCCGGCGTGGTGATCTTCGGAGGCACGCTCAGCGAGGTCTTCCCGGTCTGCGCCAGTCACGTCCGCAGCCGGATCGCCGCGAACGTGCTGCCCATCTCCCGCGACAAGGCCCGGCTGCGTGTGTCCGCGCTCGGCTACGACGCGACGTTGATCGGCGCCGCCGAACTGGGCTTCGCACCCTTGTTCGCCGACCCCCTGCGCGTCCCCGCTTCCAGCTGAGCCCGCGCCGTCCGTGCCGCCGCGCGTCCGCGCCTCGGCGATCTTGAAGTTGTGGCACCTCATAAGGCGCGCAAAAAGGACATCCGGGGCGCCATAACTCCAAGATCGACGGAGGTGGGCGCTCGGCGACGCGAGCGGCCGCGGAGGACGGCCGCCGGGGTGCGCGAGGGCGAGGGCGGGGGCGCGAGGGTGGGTCAGGGGGTCAGGCGGTGGGTCAGCCAGGGGAGCAGGGATTCGCCCTGTAGGCGCTGGAACGCTCGTACCGTGGGGATGCCGGGTGGTGGGGGCTGGCGGGCGCCGTCGAGGAAGAACCCGGTGAGCCCGGCGAGCACGCCGGTCAGGTCGGCCGGGTCCACACCTGCCGTCAGTGGCTGGGTGGCCAGCAGGGCGTCCGGGTCGTGTCCGCCGTACACCTGCACGTTGACGACGGTGAGCAGCGTGTCCAACCAGGCCGGCCCGCGACAGGCCCAGGGCCAGTCGACGACGGTGACCGATCCGTCCGGGCCGAGCAGCAGGTTGTCGGCGCGCACGTCGACGTGGCAGAGCGTGTCGCCGGCGAGCGCGGCCAGTCCCCGGTCGGCGGCGGCGCACAGTTCGGGCAGGTGGGACCGGGCCCACGGGTCGAGGTCGGCCGGCGGGTCGGCCGCGAGGCGCCGCCAGCCGCCGAAGTCGTGAGCGAGCCGTTCGGCGGCGGTGGGGGTGGGCGCGGCGGGCGGCGCCGGGGTGAGCGCGCCGGCCATCGTCTCCAGCGTGGACAGCACGGCGGTCAGCTCGTCGGCCCGCCACGGGGTGACCGGGTGCCGGCCTTCGACGTCGGCGAAGACGAGCGCGATCCAGTCGCCGTCGTCGTAGCTGCCGAGCAGCCGGGGCGCGGGCGTGTCCGGCGGCAGGGCGGCGGCGATGCGGGCCTCGGCGCGGTGCAGGTCGGGACTGCGGTCGTTCTGCGCCGGGCTGACCGCCTTGACGAAGGCCCGGCCACCGCCTGCGGTACGGACCCGGTCGGCGGTGCCGGGGGAGAAGCCGCCCGGCTGGGACCGCGCCGCCACCACCCGGTCGCCGAGGACGCCCTCGACGCCGTCGCGTACGTGCCCGGGCAGTTCGTGCCAGTGCAGCCGAGTCTTCGTCACGGTCCCACGGTGCGTGCCGCCCGCCGTCCGGGGCAACCGGGTTAATCGTTGCGCGTGTAGTGCAGGACGACCACGCCGGCGTCGAACGGGCGCGCCGAGGTGAGCGTGAGCCGGCGCGGGTCGAAGCCGCTGTCGACGAGCTTGATGCCGCTGCCGACGACCACCGGGTTGAGCTTGACCACCATCTCGTCGATCTCGTCGAGGAGCTGACCGGCGAGCTGCCCGCCGCCGCAGAGCCAGATGTCGCGTCCGGGCCGGGTCTTCAGCTCGCGGACGAGGGTGGCCGGGTCGCCGTCGACGACGTGCACGTCGGGGTAGTCGGCAGGGGGCAGCGAGCGGCTGAACACGTACTGCTCCAGGTGGGCGTACGGGCTGGTGACGCCGATCTGCAGGCCCGGCTCGTAGCTGCCGCGGCCCATCAGCACGGTGTCGAAGCGGCCGCTCGGCGGGGAGTCGATGCCGAGCTGGGCGTGGGCGAACGTGGGCAGCGTCTGGGGCCACTCGGCCACCAGGTGGGGCGCCAGGTCGGGCGTCAGTGGGAGGAAGTCGAACGACCCGTCGGGTGCGGCGATGAAGCCGTCGAGTGTGCTGGCGACGAAGTAGACGAGCTTGCGCAAACCGGCTCCGATGTCCGAGGTGATCCACGACGGCTGTCGTGGTTCGGCGATGAATGTACAACACTTGTCGTGGTTGTTGCTAGTGTGTTCGCGTGGCCAGGAATCCGGAACGCCGTACCCTGCTCGCCGACGCCGGGCTGCGGGTGCTCGCCGACGCGGGCGCGCGGGGGCTGACCCACCGGGCGGTCGACGCCGAGGCGGGCGTGCCCACCGGCACCACCTCGAACTACTTCCCGTCCCGCGCGGCGCTGCTCGCCGGCCTGGCCGAACGCATCTTCGACCGGATCGCGCCCGACCCGGCCGTGCTGGCCGGCCTCGGCCGCCGCGAGCCGTCGCTCGCGCTGATGACCGACTACCTGCGCGACATCGTCGCGCGCACCACCCGCGAGCCGGGTCTCACCCGGGCGCTGTTCGAGCTGCGGCTGGAGGCCGCGCGCCGCCCGGAGCTGCGGGCCGCGCTCGGCGGCGTGCTGCGCCGGGGGTACGCCGACGACGTCGCCCACCACACCGCGGCCGGACTGCCGGGCGGGGCGTACGAGGTGGCGCTGCTGCACTACGCGGTCGACGGGCTCCTGCTCGACCTGCTCACCACCTCGATCGACGCCGGGTTCGACACCGATCAGGTGGTCTCGGACCTCGTCTCCCGTCTGGTCGGCGACGCCACCGGTTGAGCCTCCTCGCCGTGCGTTAAGCCGGGGCGGCCAGCGGGAACGCTGGCGCGGACGCCCCTGGGAAGGAGCAACGGATGAGGGAACGCACCGGACTGACCATCGGCGTGCTCGGCTCCTACGGCGGTCGCAACCTCGGCGACGAGGCGATCCTCACGGGTCTGCTGGACGATCTGCGCCGCCACGAGCCCCATGCCCGGATCATCGTCTTCTCCCGCAACCCGGCGCACACCGCGCTGGCCCACCCCGAGGTCGAGGCGGTGCCGTGGGAGGGCGTCAGCCGAGTCGACTCGTCCCCGGTGCTCAACCAGCTCGACCTGCTCATCCTCGGCGGCGGCGGGATCCTCTACGACAAGGAGGCCCGGCGTTACCTGCGGGTGGTCCGGGTCGCCCAGGAGCGGGGGCTGCCGCTGATCACGTACGCGGTCGGGGTCGGCCCGCTCACCGACACGCTGGACAGCGGCATGGTGCGCGAGACGCTGGCGCAGGCCGTCGAGGTGACGGTCCGCGACCAGGAGTCGCGGATGGTGCTGGAGGAGGCCGGCCTGGTGAACCCGATCACCGTGACCGCCGACCCCGCGTTCCTGCTCGAACCGGAGGAGTTCCCCCAGCAGTGGCTGCGCGAGGAGGGCGTACCGGCCGGCTCCCGGCTGGTCGGGCTCAGCGTGCGCGAGCCGGGCCGGGCCGCCGAACGGCTCGACGTGGACGGCTACCACCGCCTGCTCGCCCAGATCGGTGACTTCCTGGTGCACCGGATCGACGCGTACGTGCTGTTCGTGCCGATGGAGCGCGACGACATCCGGCACTCCCACGGCGTGCTGTCGCACATGACCGCCGCCGACCGGGGCCGCATCCTGCACGGCGACTACCGCCCGGCGCAGATCCTCGGCCTGATGCGCCACTTCGACCTCGCGGTCGGCATGCGCCTGCACTTCCTGATCTTCGCGGCCATGATGGGCACGCCGTTCCT
Source organism: Micromonospora sp. ATLC20 (assembly GCF_057196585.1). Classification (NCBI taxonomy): domain Bacteria; kingdom Bacillati; phylum Actinomycetota; class Actinomycetes; order Micromonosporales; family Micromonosporaceae; genus Micromonospora; species Micromonospora sp. ATLC20. Next base: position 2,746 of record NZ_JBXUOV010000070.1, on the reverse strand, counting down.
GCCGCTGCCGTACGCCGGAAAGGTCTTCGACCTGGCCCAGCGCCTCGGTGTGCCGGCGCTGCGCGGCGTGGAACGCGAGGTGGAGGGCCCGTTGCTGGCCGAGGTGGACCGGCTGTGGGACGAGCGGGAGGCCCGGGCCGACGCGACCGCGCGCCGGGTCGCGGAGGTGTGCGAGCAGGCGCGCGGCACCTCGCAGGTGACCCGCAGCGTGCTGGACAGCATCCGGGCCCGCACGCTGACGCACGCGCTGTGAGCCGGGCCGTCAGACCGCCGGGCCGCGCCAGGCGTAGACCCACTCGCGGCCCGGCTGGTCGTCCGACTCCAGCTCGTAGATCTGCGCCTCCGCGAGCCCCTTCGACCCGAGGTGGTAGTGGGTCAGCGGCGGGCGGCCGTTGACGTCCAGCTCGACGGTGACGGTCTCGCCGTCGGCCGTGCCGCCCACCAGGGGGATCTGCACCGTGGAAGCCATGCGCCCATCCTGCCCCGGCCGGCCCGCCCGCGCAGGGGATCACGCGGGGCAGCGGGGTGGGCACACCGCGTACTAGGGTCCGGGGATGGCGCACCCGACGATCGATCCGACACTCGGTCCGGTCCTCGCCCGCACGGGCGGCGAACGGGCGATCCTCGACGCGTTCCTCGACTTCCACCGGGCCACAGTGCTGCGTAAGACGCGCGGCCTGACCGACGCCGACGCCACCCGGCGCCTGGTGCCCTCGCTGACCACCCTGGCCGGGCTGCTCAAGCACCTGACGGTGGTCGAGGGGAACTGGTTCCGCTGCCTGTTCGCCCCCGAGCCGGGCGACGTCTACGTCACCTCACAGGACGACGCCGACGCCAGCTTCGCGCTGGGCGCCGACGACACCGTCGAGTCGCTCGTCGCCGCGTACGAGGCGGCCTGCGACGAATCCCGCCGGGTCGCCGCCCGCTTCGACCTCGACCACGTGGTGCCGCACCCGCAGCTCGGCGAGGTGTCGCTGCGCTGGGTGCTGGTGCACCTGATCGAGGAGACCGCCCGGCACGCCGGGCACGCCGACATCCTGCGCGAGCAGACCGACGGCGAGACCGGCGCGATCTGACCGGTCACTCGCGGGGCAGCAGCCCGTCCGGATACTCCATCCCGTCGTGGGTGCAGGCGGCGGCCGCCACCCGGGCGGCGTACCGGGCCGCGTCGAGGACGCCCGCGCCACGCAGCCGGGCGGCGATCACCCCGGCCGCGAACGCGTCCCCGGCGCCGTTGGTGTCCACCACCGGCCCCGGCGGGGTGGCAGCGGGCACGTGCGTCGGCGGCACGCCGGGCGTGTGCAGCGTCGCGCCCGCCGCCCCGCCGGTGACCAGCACCGTGCGCGGCGCCAGCTCGGCCGCCTCCTTCGCGGCCCGCTCGCCGAGCCGCGTGTCGCTCACGAAGACCAGGTCGGCGATCCGGGCGAACGGACGGTGGTAGTCGTTCTCGCCGTCCCAGTCGTGCAGGTCGGTGGAGACCGACGTGGCGGCGCGCAGCACCGCCAGCGAGTCCCGGGCCCAATCCATGATCGACAGGTGGACGTGGGTCGCCTCGGCGACGAGCGCGGCCAGCTCCGCCTCGCCGAACGGCGCCGGCCCCGACCACGGACGCGGATCGTGCAGCGACATCCGCCGCCCCGCCGGGTCGACCAGGTTCACCGAGCGGCGGGTACCGGCCGGCGCGTCGGCGAGCGTGGTCCGGATCGAGGTACGCGCCAGCGCCGCCCGCACCACGTCCCCGGCCGCGTCGGCACCCAGCACGTCGACGAGCGCCACCCGCAGGCCGAGCGCGTGCGCGGCCAGCGCCACCCCGGAGCCGGTGTTGCCGATCCGCAGGTCGATCGGCGGCACCAGCAGCGAGTCGGCGACGGGCGGCGGCAGCGCGGGCACCTGGACCCGGACGTCCACGCCCAGCCCGCCGATCACGAGAAGGTCGACCATGTCGCCGACGATAGCGGCGCCCGGCGGCCTATCCTGACTCCCCGGGCGCCGTCTTCCGGCCCCGGGGGCGCCGTCGAGGGGGAGCAGTGCTGGTCATCCACGGGTTGTGGCTGCCCGGCGCCGGGCTCGCCCTGTGGGCCGAGGACAGCACGCTCCCGGCCCGCGCGCCCCGCCGCCCCGGCCGCGTCCCGCGCGAACGCCCGCACCCGTTCGCCGCCGACCACGCCACGCTCGCCGCCGCGCTCGACGGCGTGCCCGGCGAGCCGATCTCCGTCCGGCTGGACCTGCCGACCCGGGCCGGCTCGCCGCTGGACTCGCCGGAACTGGTCCGGGCCACCGTCGGGGAACCGGTCCGCGGCCCGGTCACCCGCGCCGGATGGCGGGCTCCCGCCCTGGGGTACGCCCCGGACGCCGCGTACGCGCTGCTGCGCGCCCCGATGCCGGGCCCGGTCGGGGCGAGCCTGCGTCACCTGTGCGAGCTGGCCGACTTCGCCGCCGACCTGGTCGTACGCGGCCGGCTGCTGCCGGTCGTGCTCGAGGCGTACCCCGGTGGTGGTGGACCCGACGGCGGGTCGGCCGCGACCGGCCGGCGGACCTCGGCGCGGCGGTCATCGGCGGCCTCGGGCGCGGGTGTCGCGGGGGCCGGGCGGCGGCTGCGGGCCGTTGGGGTGGACGACGTGGCGACCGGGTGGGCGCTCTGGCGGCCGCTGCTCACCGGCACCGATGCGGGCTGGGCGCGCGACCTGGCGACGGCGTCGCCACCGGCGGCCCGCGCCGCCCGGGAGTGGCGGTCCGAGCCCTGGGG